>JALOLG010000109.1 GCA_025456105.1 Ilumatobacteraceae bacterium
CAGCGGTCGAGCACCCCGCACGAGGGCCGGACGGGTGCGGGTGAGCTGGCGCACCTTGTCCCAGCGGATCGTCTGGCGCCGCAGCACCATGCGACGGTGGGCGCCCTCGAGATCGAACGTCGTCGCCACCGGGTAGTCGAGCAGCGCCACGAGCACGATGCCCAGACCCGCCAGTGCGATCAACGTCGGCACGATCCGGAAGTCGCTGGCGACCGCCGCCCAGCCCCCGATGCCACCGACGAGCAGCCCCGACACGAAGGCGCTCAGGATCCCCCGCCACGACGAGTGCAGCGTGATGCGGCCCGTGGCGCCGGGCATGCTCAGGTGGACGCGATCTCGACCGTTCGCCCCATCGCGCCGACGCGGTCGAGCAGGGTCTCGCCCGGCGCGATCGGGAAGTGACAGGCCACCTGATGGCCACTGCCGACGTCGCGCAGCTCGGGGGTCTCGGCCACGCACCGGTCCTGGGCGAGCGGGCAGCGGGTGTGGAACCGGCAGCCCGAGGGCGGGTTCGCCGGGCTCGGCACGTCGCCCTGGAGCAGGATGCGCTTGCGGGCCCGCTCCCGGCGCGGGTCGGCGATGGGCACCGCCGACAGCAGCGAGTGCGTGTACGGGTGGGCGGGCTGCTCGTAGAGGGCATCCCGGTCGGCCAGCTCGGCCACCCGCCCGAGGTACATCACCGCGATCCGATCGCTGGCGTGGCGCACCACGGCGAGGTCGTGCGCGATGAAGATGAAGCTGAGCTGGAACTCGTGCTGGATGTCGTCGAGCAGGTTGAGCACCTGCGCCTGGATCGACACGTCGAGCGCCGACACCGGCTCGTCGAGGACGATCACCTTCGGCCGCAGCGCGAGCGACCGGGCGATGCCGATGCGCTGGCGCTGGCCACCGGAGAACTCGTGCGGGTAGCGGTTGCCGTGCTCGGGCAGCAGGCCCACGCGACGCAGCAGGTCGCCCACGCGTTCGCCGGCCTCCTTCTTCGACACGCCGTGGATGCGCATCGGCTCGGCGACGATGTCGCGGATCGGCAGACGAGGATTCAACGACGCATACGGGTCCTGGAAGACCATCTGCATGTTGCGACGCAGCGAGCGCATCTCCTTCTTCGAGGCGGCCGTGACGTCCTGGTCCTCGTACATCACCGTGCCCGACGTCGGCTCGATCAGGCGCAGCAGGCTCCGACCCAGCGTGGTCTTGCCGCACCCGGACTCGCCGACCACGCCGAGCGTCTCCTGGTGGCCGAGCTCGAAGCTCACGTCGCTGACGGCCTGGACCGTTCCGATCTGACGCCGGAACACACCCGCCCGGATCGGGTACTCCTTGACCAGGTTGTCGACACGGAGCAGCGCGGTCACGCCGCACCTCCCACCGGGACGAGGTCGTCGACACGGATGCATCGACTCGCGTGGCCGTCGGTGACCGGGACGAGCTCAGGCACGACCGTCGAGCACGCCGACACCGCCATCGAGCAGCGCGGGGCGAACCCGCATCCCGGCGGCGGGTTGAGCAGGCTGGGTGGGTTGCCAGGAATCGGCTCCAACCGCTCGCGCACCCCACCGAGATCGGGGATCGAGTCGAGCAGCGCACGCGTGTAGGGGTTGCGCGACTCGTAGAAGATCTCGTCGATCGAGCCCCGCTCCATCACGCGGCTCGCGTACATCACCTGCACCCGGTCGGCCGACCCGGCCACCAGACCGAGATCGTGCGTGATCAGGATCATCGCCGAGCCGGTCTCGCGCTGGACCTCGCGCAGCACCTCCATCACCTGGGCCTGCACCGTCACGTCGAGAGCGGTCGTGGGCTCGTCGGCGATCAGCAGCTTGGGCTCGTTCGAGATCGCCATCGCGATCATGGCCCGCTGGCGCATGCCGCCCGAGAACTCGTGCGGGTACTGCTCGGCCCGGCGCTTGGGCTCGGGCACGCCCACCATCTCGAGGAGCTCGACCGCACGCTTCCACGCGACGTCGTCGGGCACCTTGTGATGGGCCTGGATCGCCTCGACGATCTGGTTGCCGACGGTGAACACCGGATTGAGCGCCGTCATCGGGTCCTGGAAGATCATCGCGATGTCACGACCGCGGACCGAGCGCATCTGGTCGTCGTCGAGCCCGAGGATGTCGATCCCGTCGAAGTCGATCGAGCCCGTGATGATCGTGCTCTTCGCGTGCAGACGCATGATCGCGAGCGCCGTGACCGACTTACCGGAACCCGACTCGCCCACCACGGCCAGCACCTCACCCGGGTGCACCTCGAACGACACGTCGGTGACCGCCTGGACCACGCCGGCCTTGGAGGGGAAGCCGACACCGAGCGAGTCGACCCTGAGCAGCGGTTCGGTCATGGATCAGTGCTCCGCCTTGGACTTGGGGTCGAGCGCGTCACGCAGGCCGTCGCCGAGGAAGTTGACGAACAGCACGATCAGCACGATGAAGAAGCCGGGCGTGAGCACACGGATCGGGTCGTTGTCGATCGAGCCCTTGGCGTCGGCGACGAGCGTGCCGAGCGACGCGTTCGGCGGCTTCACGCCGAGTCCGAGGAACGACAGCGTGCTCTCGAGCACGATCGCCGTGCCCAGCAGGAGCGTGATCTCCACGGCGATGACACCGACGAAGTTGGGCATCACGTGGCGGACGATGATGCGCCCGTGGCTCGCGCCGGCCGCCCGGGCGGCCATCACGAACTCCTGCTCCTTGATCTGGAACACGACGCCTCGCACCACACGTGCGATGCGGGTCCACAGCAGGGCGGCCAGCACGATCGACAGCTGGTTGGCCGACGAGCCGAACTTCAGCGCCCACACCGACAGCACGATCAGCGCCGGCACCACCAGGATCAGGTTCACCAGCTGCGACACGACGTTGTCGATCCAGCCGCCGAAGTAGCCGGCGATCGCCCCCATCAGCGCGCCGAACACCGTGGCGAGCACGGCCACCGTGAGGCCGATCCGCAGCGAGTAGCGGCCACCCTGCGCGGTCCGCACGAACAGGTCGCGGCCGATCTCGTCGGTGCCGAACCAGTGGTCCCACGACGGCCCGAGGAGTCGGTCGCGCACGTTGCGCTCGTCGAAGGCGTAGTCGGAGAACCAGGGCGCCACGATGAAGAGCAGGGCGATCAGCACGAGTCCGATGGCGCCGATCAGGGCGAGGCGGTGGCGCAGGAACCGCTCCCACGCCAGACGGCCGAACGACTTCGGCTTCTCCGAGAGCCCTTCGAGGGCGACCGCCTCGTCGGAGGTCAGCACGTCGCTGTAGGCGAACGAGCGCACCTCGCCGCCGCTGCCGGCGATGCCGTGCTCGACCCCGGTCGGCCGATCCGTTGGCTGGTCCACAGTGCTCCTCAGTCGAGCCGGATGCGCGGGTCGAGCACGCCGTACATGATGTCGGCGAGCAGGTTGAACAGGATCGTGATCAGTGCCGTGAACAGCGTGATCCCGAGGATCAGGTCGAGGTCGACGTCGCCGAGCGCCCGGAGGAACGCCGTGCCGAGACCCGGCCACGAGAAGATCGTCTCGGTGACCACCGCGCCGCCCAGCAGCGCGGACAGGCTGAGCGCCCACAGGGTCACGAGCGGGATGAGCGCGTTGCGCAGCGCGTGCCGCCACACGACCCGTCGCTCACGGACGCCCTTGGCTCGCGCGGTGCGGATGTAGTCCTGCTCGAGGTTCTCGAGCATGGTCGCCCGGCCGAAGCGGCTCTCGGCGGCGATGCCCAAGATGGCGAGCGACATGGCGGGCAAGAAGACGTCACGGGCGACCTCGAGGGGGGTCTCGCCCGTCTTGCGCCCGGTGTTGAACGGCTTGATGCCGAACCAGTTCTCGAGCTGCACGCCGAAGATGTTCTGGATGACGAGCGCCAGCACGAAGGCCGGCATCGCCAGGCCGAGGAAGCTCAGGCCGGTGAAGAAGTAGTCGCCGAACGAGTACTGGTGGCGGGCCGAGTAGACCGACAGCAGCACGGCGACGGTGGAGCCGATCAGGAAGGCCGGCACCGCGATGAGCGCGGTGTTCCAGGCCCGGTCGGCGAGCACCTCCGTGACCGGCGCGCCGATCGAGGTCGAGTAGCCGAGGTCACCCTGCAGGGCGTTGCCGAACCAGATGAACGGGCGGACCCAGATCGACACGTCGAGGTTGTACGCCTCGACGATCTGGTCGTAGCCGTCCTGGCAGCGCGGCAGGCACAGGTAGAAGGGAGCGAGTGGGTCGGTGGTGGCCGACACGCCGACGTGCACCAGATAGAGCGCGATGAACAGCAGCGGGATCGTGAGCAGCAGCCGGCGGATGGTGTACGCGAGCACTGGGCGGAGACTCTAGGTGAGTGGTGTGAGGAGTCCGGACGAGCCGCGGGGCCCCGGCGAACCGGGGCCCCGCAACCGTCCGACAGGAGAGGTCAGCTCGCGAACACGTAGTCCACGACGTTGACCAGCGGACCAGCGTTGTTGGCGTCGGGCGCCACGGCGCCCTGGGCCAGCTGGGAGGTGTAGCCGAAGAACGACGGCTTCTGCGTCAGCGGAACCACGACCAGGCCGTTCGGGTCGACCTCGAGGGTCGTCACGTACAGGTCGAGCTGGTTGTAGCAATCGGCGCGGGCCGCATCGTCGACGGTGGCGTCGCACTCGTCGGCCAGGGCGTCGAAGTCGGGGTTGGCGTAGCCGTACGGGTTGTTGCCCGAGCCCGAGCGGTACGCAGGGCTCTGGCCACCCGGCCACGGACCACCGACCCACGCGAACTGGGTGATGTCCCAGATGTCGCAGTTGCCCTCGACACCACCGCTGTTGGCGCACGCCAGCGCGTCCTCGCTGAACGGCTGCTCGCTGAAGTACGCGCCGCCCTCGGTGTTGTTGATGACGATGTCGATGCCAGCATCCTTCAGCTGGGCCTGGATGAGCTCCTGCTGGATCTCACGCAGGCGGTTGCCGCCGGTGGTGCCCACGCGCAGCGAGAGGACGCCGTCCTCGGGGTGCTCGTAGATGCCGTCGGCGTTCAGCGCGTAGCCAGCGGCCTCGAGCTTCGCCGCAGCGCCCTCGATGTCGCCAGCGCCGTAGCCGGCCTCACCCTGGTGGTCGACGTACGCCGACTGGTTCGAGAGCCAGTAGGTGTTGCCCAGGCCCTCGGCCGGCAGCGTGTCGCCGAACAGCGGGGTGTACAGACCAGCCATGACCTCCGACTTGTCGATCGCGAGCGCGATCGCCTCGCGGACCTCCGGCTTGGCCAGGTGCGTGTTGAACACGTTGAAGCCCCAGTGCTCGAACACCGGACCGGCCGCGGCGGCCACCGTGAAGTCCTCGCTGGAGGCGAGGTCCTCGAAGGCGAGCTGCGGCTGCGTCATGACGATCTGGGCCTCACCGGCCTGCAGGGCGTTGATCTGCGCGTCGGTGTCGGTGACGAAGTTGATCTGGACGCCCTCGACCGCCGCGATCTCGCCCTGGCGGACGACGTCGGGGCTGACCGAGCCGTGGTAGTTGTCGTTGCGCACCAGGTTCAGCTGGACGCCCTTCTGCCACGAGTCGAACACCATCGGGCCCGACGACGGGATCGGCGCACCATCGACGGTCCACTCGCGCAGCGCGTCGTTCAGCGCAGCGGCCGAGGCCACCGGATCGGCAGCGTCGAACACGTGCGACGGGTACACCTCGCGGAACAGCGACTTCCAGCCGGCGAAGAAGGCCGACCACGTGATCGAGAACTCCGTCGGCGAGGTCACCGTGAAGTCGGTGATCGTGTCGTAGCCCGTGCGGTCGCCGAGCAGGTACACGTACGCGGGGTTGCCCTCCTCGTCGGTGCCGTCGGCGGCCATGATGACGTCGTAGGTGAACTTGACGTCGTCAGCCGTCAGGTCGTCGCCGTCGCTCCAGCCGAGACCGTCGCGCAGGACGAAGGTGCCGGTGAAGGTGCCATCGCCGTTGTCGGTGATCTCACCCTCCTGGGCGAGCAGCTCCGGGAAGTCCTCGGTGGCGGCCGAGATGCCGTACAGGCCATCGAGCAGCGCCTGGCGGATCCACGCCGTGATGGTCAG
>JALOLG010000110.1 GCA_025456105.1 Ilumatobacteraceae bacterium
GACGGCAAGCAGCACGGGTTCGCCTTCTCCACGCTCGAGCGCATCGGCGGCACGCCGTGCGTGCTGATCGGGCTGATGAGCGTGCGCCGCCACAGCAAGCGCGACCAGGTGCTCCGCGGGCTGATGGGCGAGATGTACCACCGGGCGCTGATGGCGTTCCCCGACGAGGACGTCGTGGTCGGCTCACGCTTCGTGGCGCCCGACGCGCTCGAGGCGTTCAAGGAGCTCGACGACGTCACCCCCAGCCCGGGCTCGCGTGCGGTCGGCGAGGAGCGAGCGTGGGGCCGACGCCTGGCGAAGCGCTTCGACGTCGACGCCCGCTACGACGAGAAGACCTTCATCGTGGCCAAGGACGGCCAGGCCGGGTTCCTCGACTTCGAGTCGTCGAAGCCCGAGAAGATCGCCCCGGCGCTGCGCGAGCTGTTCGCGCCGGTCCCGGCCGCCCAGGGTGGCGTGATGATCGTCTACGGCTGGACCATGGCCGAGGACCTCGTCAAGCTCGGACGTCGCTGAGGTCGTGGGCGAGCTCGACGCCGTCGTCCGCCGGCGTCGGATGACGAGGGCGTTCGACGCGCGGCCCGTGCCGGCCGACGTGCTCGACCGTCTGGTGGAGCTGGCGTCGTGGGCACCGAGCGCCGGCAAGTCGCAGGGCTGGCACCTCGTGGTGCTCGAAGGCCCGGAGACGGCTCGGTTCTGGGATGCCACGCTCCCGGCCGTCCGTCGCGACTCGTTCACGTGGCAGCGCCTGCTCGACGCCCCGGTGATCGCACTGCCCTTCGCCGATCCCAAGGCCTACGTCGACCGCTACGCCGAGCCCGACAAGGCGGCCACCGGCCTCGGCGCCGGTGCGCACGCCTGGCCGGCGCCGTACTGGACGATCGACGCGTCGATGGCCGTCATGACGCTGCTCCTCGCGGCTGAGGACGTCGGCTTGGGGGCCCTGTTCTTCGGGGTGTTCCGCGGCGAGCGGTCGCTGCGGCGCGAGCTGCGGGTGCCACCCGGGCTCGAGCTGCTCGGCGCGATCGCGCTCGGCTACCGGGCCGACGACACGCCGGCGCGCCCGGGTCGCAGCGCGGGGAGGCCGCGCCGGTCACCCGCGGAGATCGTCCATCGTGGTGGTTGGTGAGGTCGTGACCCCCTCGGGGAGGTCGCGCCCGGTGAGCTGGCGGAAGAACCCCGCCACCGTGGTCTGGGGCGCCTCGCAGGCGTACTGCCGACACACGTAGGCGGCGCCGTCGGGGCGGTCGGCCCACAGCGGCGAGTCGTACGGCTCGCCCCAGGCGAGCACCACGTCGGGCCGCCACACCGCCTGGGCGAGCGCCACGAGATCGGATCGGTTGCCGACGATCGCGATCTCGGTGAGACCGCGGTGGCGCATCTCGACCGCGACGAGGCCGTTCGACACCCCGAGCGGCGAGGTCTCCGCCACGCTGCCGAGCAGCTGCAGGATCCGGTCGGCGTGGTTCGTGTAGCGGAGCTCACCCGTGAGCGCCCCCAGCCGCAGCAGGGCGATCGCCGCGATCGAGTTCGCCGACGGCGTGGCGTCGTCGAGGAGGTCCTTCTGGCGGACCACGAGGTGCTCGCCGTCCTCCGCCGTGGTGAACAGGCCACCCTGCTCGACGTCCCAGAACCAGTCGAGCATGGTGTCGGCCGTGGCGATGGCCGCCTCGAGCCAGCGGGCCTGCCCGGTGGCCTCCGCGAGCCGGGTGAAGGCGTCGACCAGGGCGGCGTGGTCGGCGGCGAGCGCGGCGTGGCGCGCGGGAGGGGCGCCCTGCGCCTGCCAGCTGCGGTGCCACCGGCCGTCGGCACCGCGCAGCTCGCGCAGCAGGAACTCGCCGTTCGCGATGGCGGCGGCGAGCCAGTCGGCGCGGCGGAACATGACGGCGGCCTCGGTGAGCGTCGTGAGGAACAGCGCGTTCCACTCGGTGAGCACCTTGTCGTCGAGGCCGGGTCGGGGGCGCTGCTCGCGTGCGTGCAGCAGCCGGCGCCGCAGCGCTTCGATCTCTGCGGGTCGCACCAGCTGCCCACGGGCGTGGAGCCGGGTGGGGATCGAGCGGCCCTCGAAGTTGCCGTCCTCGGTGATGCCCCACCAGTCGCACGCCGTGGCCGCATCTGGTCCGAGGACCGCCCGCACCTCGCCGGGTGTCCACGTGGCGAACCGACCCTCGTGCGAGTGGCCCTCGTCGTCGAGCGAGTCGGCGTCCTCGGCGGACGCGAACCCGCCGTCGGGCTGGCGGAGGTCGCGCAGCACGTACTCGATGGTCTCGGTGGCCACCTGGCGCCACGAGTCGTTGCCGGTGACGGCGAAGCCGTGCACGTAGAGCCGGGCGAGCAGCGCCTGGTCGTAGAGCATCTTCTCGAAGTGCGGGACGAGCCACTCGCGGTCGGTGGAGTACCTGGCGAAGCCACCGCCGATGTGGTCGTACATGCCGCCCGAGGCCATGGCGTCGAGGGTGGTGGTGAGGATCTGGCGCGCCGCGTCGCCCTGGTTCGACATGAAGGCCCGCAGCACCAGCTCGAGGTGCATGGTGGACGGGAACTTGGGCGGCTTGCCGAACCCGCCCCAGTCGGCGTCGAACCCGCGGGCGAGCGTCTGGAGCACCTCGTTGACCTTCGCCATCGGCGGGATCTCGGCCGCGGCCTTGACCCGGGCGGATCCGGCGAGCGCCTCCAGCAGCTGGGTGCGGGTCTGGGTGAGCTGGTCGCGGCGGTTGCGCCAGGCGTCGTCGACGGCGGCGAGGAGCTGCAGGAAGTTGGGCTTGGGGAAGTACGTGCCCCCGAAGAACGGGCGTCCCTCGGGATCGAGGAAGACGGTGAGCGGCCAGCCGCCACGACCCGTGAGCGACTGGACGGCCTGCATGTACAGCGCGTCGACGTCGGGCCGCTCCTCCCGGTCGACCTTGACGTTCACGAAGCCGGCGTTCATGGCGGCCGCGACCTCGTCGTCCTCGAAGCACTCGTGCGCCATCACGTGGCACCAGTGGCAGGCGGAGTACCCGATCGAGAGCAGCACCGGCACGTCGCGGCGGCGCGCCTCGGCGAAGGCGTCGTCGCCCCACGCGAACCAGTCGACCGGGTTGTCGCGGTGCTGACGGAGGTAGGGCGACGTCTCGTCGGCGAGCCGGTTCACCTCGCCGACCCTACCGAGGTGGTGTCGCCGGGGCTCAGGCGCCCATCGCGTGGTAGCCGCCGTCGACGTGGACGATCTCGCCGGTGGTGGCGGGGAAGTAGTCCGACATCAGCGCCACGCAGGCACGGGCGACCGGCTCGCGGTCGTGGACGTCCCAGCCGAGTGGGGCCCTGCCGTCCCAGACGTCCTCGAACAGCGCGAACCCCGGGATCGACTTGGCGGCGACCGTGCGGATCGGCCCGGCAGCCACGAGGTTGCAGCGGATCCCCTTCGGGCCGAGGTCGCGGGCGAGGTAGCGCGACACGCTCTGCAGTCCCGACTTGGCGACCCCCATCCAGTTGTAGGCCGGCCACGCCTGGCGGTTGTCGAAGTCGAGGCCGACGATCGAGCTGCCCGGGGGCATCAGCGGCGCGAACGTCTCCGCGAGCATCTTGAGCGAGAAGGTCGACACGTGGATGGCGACCGCGACATCCTCCCAGGGCGTCTCGAGGAAGTCGTCGCCGAGGCAGCTGGCCGGCGCGAAGCCGATCGCATGGAGGACACCGTCGACGCGGCCCCACATCCGCTCCACCTCGTCGCGCACCGTCGGGCCGTGCTCGGGCACGGTGACGTCGAGCTCGAGCACGGGCACGGCGTCCCCCAGCTTGCGGGCCGTGCGGGTGGTGAGGCTGAGCCCGCGCCCCGCGCCCGTGAGCACCACCTCGGCGCCCTGGTCGATCGCGAGTCGGGCGACCGCGAACGCGAGCGAGTCGCTGGTGAGCACCCCGGTGATGACGATCTTCTTGCCCTCGAGCAGCCCCATGACGGCGACGGTAGCCGCCGTTGTCGTCACGGGCGGGCGATGTGACAGGCTCACGCCCCATGCGCATCGGGATTCTCGGCGGGACCGGCCCCGCCGGCAGTGGGTTGGCGGCGCGACTCGCCAGCATCGGCTACCCCACGGTGATCGGGTCTCGGTCGAAGTACCGGGCGATGGAGGCGCGCGACGAGCTGGTGGAGAAGTGGCCCGAGCTCGCCGACCTGCTCGAGTTCGGCGACAACCACGCCGCCGCCGCATGTGACCTCGTGGTGATCGCCACGCCCTGGGAGGGGGCCGCCACCACCGCCCAGGAGCACGTCGGCGACCTGGCCGGCAAGATCGTGGTGAGCATGGCGAACGCGCTCGTGCGGGTCGGTCACGAGTTCCAGCCGCTCGTGCCGCCGCGCGGCAGCGTGGCTGCCCACGTGCAGGCGGCCGTGCCCGAGTGCCGGGTCGTGGCGGCGTTCCACCACCTGCCGGCCAAGGAGCTGGGGCACCTGGGCGAGCCGATCGAGTCCGACGTGCTCATCTGCAGCGACGACCCGCGCGCGGTCGCCGAGGTGAGCGAGATCGTCGCCAAGATCCCGGGCTGCCGTCCCCTCGACGCCGGCGAGCTGTCGAACGCCACGGCGATCGAGGCGTTCACCGCCGTGCTGCTGCAGCTCAACGTCCGCTACAAGACCCGCGTCGCGCCGAAGCTGACCGGCATCAAGCGCGACCCGCGCGCCGTGGGCTGAGCTCGCATGTCTGACCCGATGCGCCTCTACGACACCGCGCGCCGGGCGGTGGTGCCGTTCGAGCCCGGTGAGCGGGTGCTCATGTACACGT
This sequence comes from Ilumatobacteraceae bacterium, assembly GCA_025456105.1. GTDB lineage: Bacteria > Actinomycetota > Acidimicrobiia > Acidimicrobiales > Ilumatobacteraceae. The sequence continues at coordinate 4,758 of JALOLG010000110.1, forward strand.
GCGGGATCACGCCCTACGACGCGACCCACCTCGGGCATGCTGCGACGTTCATCGCATACGACGTGCTGCAGCGCCGCCTCATCGACCGTGGCCACACGGTCACGTGCGTTCGCAACGTCACTGACGTCGACGACCCTCTGTTCGCGAAGGCGCGTCAGCTGGGGGTGCACTACCTCGACCTGGCGGCGGGGGAGGAGGCGCGCTTCGAGCGCGACATGGAGGCGCTCAACGCCTTGCCGGTGGCGTCGACGCCGCGGGCATCGTCGGCGATCCCCGACATCCGCGGGTTCATCGGCATGGTGCTCGAGCGCGGCTACGCCTACGAGTCCGGCGGGTCGGTGTACTTCGACGTGTCGCGCTTCGAGTCGTTCGGGACGGTCAGCGGGTACAGCGAGGCCGAGATGCTCGACCTCGCCCGACAGCGCGGGGGCAACGTCGACGACCCGAACAAGCGCCACCCGCTCGACTTCGTGCTGTGGCAGCCGTCGGCGCCCGACGAGCCGTCGTGGGACACGATGTGGGGTCCGGGTCGTCCGGGCTGGCACATCGAGTGCAGTGCCCTCGCACTGCGCGAGCTGGGCACGACGATCGACCTCCACGGCGGCGGCGCCGACCTGATCTTCCCGCACCACGAGTGTGAGCGAGCGCAGTCCGAGGCCGCGACCGGCGAGCCGTTCGTGCGGCACTGGATGCACACGGCGCTCATCTCCAAAGACGGCGCCAAGATGTCGAAGAGCCTGGGGAACCTGGTGTTCGTCGACCAGCTGCGGGCGTCGTGGGAGCCGATGGTGATCCGCCTCGCGCTGATCGAGCACCACTACCGCGTGGAGTGGGAGTGGGACGACGAGCTGATGCCGCGCAACGCCGTGCGTCTCGCCGCCTGGCGACAGGCCGCCGGTGGCGCGTCGTCGGACCTGCTCGATCGCGTGCGCGACCGGCTCGACGACGACCTCGACAGCCCGGGGGCCGTGGCGCTGGTCGATGCGGCGGCAGCCGACGGCGTCGACACGAGCGCGGCGGCCGCGCTGCTGGGTGTGCGCCTCGAACCGACCTGAAACCTCCGGTTCACCCTGCTGAACAGGAAGTTCACCGAATCCGCCCTGGTCCGAGCGGCCGTTCCGTGATAGAATCCTGTCTTGTGCGACATGATTCCGGAGCCGGCGACCTGCAGCGGCGCACGCGTCGTGCGCTCGCTCCGATCGCGCGACGGCTGTGGAACATCGA
>JALOLG010000111.1 GCA_025456105.1 Ilumatobacteraceae bacterium
GTGACCGGCGGGCGCGTGGTGAAGGGCACCAACTTCGTCGGGCTGCGCGACGCCGGTGACCCGGTCGAGCTGGCCGCCCGCTACGACGCCGAGGGCGCCGACGAGCTCGTGTTCCTCGACATCACGGCGTCGAGCGACGGACGCGACACCACGGTGGACATGGTGTACCGCGTGGCCGAGCAGGTGTTCATCCCGTTCACGGTGGGCGGCGGCATCCGGTCGCTCGACGACGCCCGGCGCATGCTGCGTGCGGGCGCCGACAAGGTGAGCGTCAACACCTCGGCGGTGCAGCGGCCCGAGCTGATCGCCGAGATCGCCGAGGAGTTCGGCTCCCAGTGCGTCGTCTGCGCGATCGATGCCAAGCGCACTGCCGACGATGGGTCGTGGACGGTCTACCTCCACGGTGGCCGCACGCCGACGGGCATCGACGCGGTCGAGTGGGCGGCACGGTCGACTTCGCTCGGCGCGGGCGAGATCCTGCTCACGTCGATGGACCGCGACGGCACCCGCGAGGGGTTCGACCTCGAGCTCACCGCCGCCGTCGCCGGTGCGGTCACGGTGCCCGTGATCGCCAGCGGCGGGGTCGGCACGCTCGATCACCTCGTCGACGGGGTGCTGCTCGGCGGCGCCGACGCCGTGCTCGCCGCGTCGATCTTCCACTTCGGCGAGCACACGATCGCCGAGGCCAAGCAGGTGATGTCCGCCGCCGGCATCACCGTCCGCCCCTGACGACCCGAGTGCCAGCGTCGCCCCGAGTGCCATCGGATGCCGGGGCGCGCTGGTGGCACTCGGACGGACGCTGGCACTCGGGTGGGACCTAGGGTCGAGGGCATGACGAGGGACGCGCTGACGACGGAACGACTCGACCGGGTGCTCGTGCTGCACCTCGACGACGGCAAGGCGAACGCGCTGTCGGCCGAGCTCATCGGGGCGATCCGGTCGGCGCTCGCCCAGGCCGAGGACGACGACACGATCGGGGCCGTCGTGCTCCACGGCCGTGAGGGCCGGTTCTGCGCCGGCTTCGACCTCGGCGTGATGATGGGCGGCGACCTGCGAGCCGTCTCGTCGCTCGTGTCCGACGGCGGCGATCTGGTGGCCGCGCTCTACGGCGCCTCGGTGCCGGTGGTCGCGGCCTGCACCGGCCACGCGCTCGCCGCAGGTGCGCTGCTGCTGCTCGGGTGCGACGTGCGGGTGGGCGCCGACGTGCCGGCCAAGATCGGCCTCAACGAGGTGGCGATCAAGATGGTGCTGCCCGGCTGGGCGCTCACGATCGCGGAGGAGCGGCTCAGCCGCCGCCATCTCCAGCGGGCGATCGTGAACGCCCGCGTGACCGGTCCGGCCCACGCCGTCGACGTCGGCTACCTCGACGAGGTCGTGCCGGCCGACGAGCTGCTCGCCACTGCAGTCGCCCGCGCCGACGAGCTGGCCGCCACGCTCGACCCGGCGGCCTACCGGGGCACGATCACCGCGCTCCGCGGCCCCACCCTGCGCCGGATGGCCGAGCAGGTGGCCGCCGACCGTGCGGCGGGCTCCGTGCCGACGGCGTAGGTTCCGGCCATGCCGTTCCCCAACCCCGCCATGGAGTACCGCCGGCTCGGCCGCAGCGGTCTGAAGGTCAGCGTCCTGTCGTTCGGGAGCTGGGTCACCTTCGACAACCAGCTCGGCGTCGACACCGCGCTCGAGTGCATGGAGGCAGCCCACGAGCACGGCTGCAACTTCTTCGACAACGCCGAGGCCTACGCCGGCGGCAAGAGCGAGGAGATCATGGGCGAGGTGATCGCCCGCCTCGGCTGGCCCCGCTGGTCGTACGTCGTGACCACCAAGGTGTTCTGGGGGATCCACGGCGACGTGCCGAACATGCGCAACACGCTGAACCGCAAGTACTTGATGCACGCCATCGACGGCTCGCTCGAGCGGTTCGGCCTCGACTTCGTCGACGTCCTGTACTGCCACCGCTCCGACCCCGACACGCCGCTCGAGGAGACGGTGTGGGCGATGAGCGACATCGTCAGCTCGGGCAAGGCGCTCTACTGGGGCACGAGCGAGTGGTCGGCCGACGAGATCGTGGCGGCGATCCAGATCGCCGAGCGGCACCACCTCCACAAGCCGGTGACGGAGCAGTCGCAGTACAACCTGCTCGAGCGCAAGCGGGTCGAGCGCGAGTACGCGCGCCTCGTCGCCGATCACGGCTACGGCAACACGATCTGGAGCCCGCTCGCGTCGGGCGTGCTCACCGGCAAGTACCGCGACGGCATCCCGGAGGGCTCACGGGGCGCGCTCGGCGGCTACGAGTGGCTGCGCGATCGGCTCACCGCGTCGGAGACCATCGCGAAGGTCGAGAACCTCCGGCCGATCGCCGAGGAGCTGGGTTGCACCATGGCGCAGCTGTCGCTCGCCTGGTGCACGCTCAACCCGGCGGTCTCGAGCGTGATCACGGGCGCCAGCCGGGTGGAGCAGGTCCACGACAACTTCGGCGCGCTCGCGGTGATCCCGCTGCTCACGCCCGAGGTGGTCGAGCGCATCGAGGCCGCCGTCCGCTGACGCCGAACCCACTGCGAGCCGGCGCCCGTAGGGCGTCAGACTCGCGGGCGTGTCCTCGCAGCGGACGTCCCGCTGGCGCGCCCTCGTCGCCCTGCTGATCCCCGACCGGGGCCGGTGGATCGCGCTCGGCGTGCTGGCGGGGGTCGCGGCGGCGCTCACGCTCGCCGGGCCGCTCGTGCTGCGCCGGATCGTCGACGACGCCACCGCGGGCACCACCGCGGCGGCGGTGGCTCGGCTGGCCGTCGTGTACCTGGTGATCGCGATGGCGGCGCAGGCCACCCTCGTGGTGATCTCGTGGTGGGCCACCACGTCGGCGTGGCGCACCACCAACGAGCTGCGCATCCGCATGGCGCGCCACGTGCTCGGGCTCGACCACGAGTTCCATCGCACGCACACCCCAGGTGAGCTGATCCAGCGGGTCGACGGCGACGTCACGTCGGTGTCGGACTTCCTCGGCCGGGTCGTGCCGCGCGCCCTCGGCGCGGTGCTGCTGCTCGTCGGGATGGTGGTCGTGCTGACCGTCATCGACGTGCGGCTCGGGCTCGCGCTGGTCGCCTACATCGCCGTCGCGCTCGTGGTGCTGGTGCGCGGGCGCGATCGTGCGGTCGACGAGTCGGAGGACGAGATGGGCTCGTACGCCCGCCTCTACGGCGGGATCGAGGAGCGGCTGGTCGCGGCGGAGGACCTGCGTGCGAACGGCGCGCTCGGTCATGTGATGTGGCGCTTCGTGGAGGACAGCGCCGGCGCGATGCAGAGCTCCGAGCGGCGGGAGCGGGCCTTCATGCGCATGTGGTGGACCGTGCAGATGGCGGTGATGCTCGGGTCGGCGGCTTCGCTGGTGGCGAGCGCGGTCGCGGTGGCGAACGGCTGGATGACCCTCGGCACCGCCTTCTTGCTGCTGCAGTACGTGCTGCTCGTGTCGCGCCCGCTCGAGAACCTCGTGGAGGAGCTCGAGACGGTGCAGAAGGCGACCGGGGCGATGGTGCGCGTGCTCGACCTGCTCGACCGCCGGCCCGGTGTGGTCGACCGCGGCACGACGTCGCCGCCGGCCGGGCCGCTCGGCGTGCGGTTCGTCGACGTGTCGTTCGACTACGGCGACGGCGCACCCGTGCTGTCGCACGTCGACCTCGAGCTGCGGCCAGGACGCCGCCTGGGCGTGGTCGGTCGCACCGGCAGCGGCAAGACCACGGCGTCGCGCCTGGTGCTGCGACTCGTGGAGGCGACGTCCGGTCGCGTCGAGCTGGGTGGCGTGCCGATCGCCGACATCCCGCTGGCGGAGCTGCGACACCGAGTGGCGTCGATCCCCCAGGAGGTCGAGCTGTTCACGGGCTCGGTCCGCGACAACGTCACGCTCTTCGACGATGGCCCCAGCGACGCCGAGGTGGAGGCGGCGCTGCGCGCCGTCGGTCTCGACGCGCTCGTCGACGGTGGCATCGATCGCGAGCTGGGTGCCGGTGGCACCGGGATGTCGGCGGGGGAGGCGCAGCTCCTCTCGCTCGCCCGCGTGTGGGTGCGGCATCCCGACCTGGTGGTGCTCGACGAGGCGACGGCGCGCATCGATCCGGCCACCGAGGCCCGCCTGGCGGCTGCGGTCGATCGGCTCACGGCGGGTCGCACGACGATCGTCATCGCCCATCGGCTCTCGACGCTCCACCGCGTCGACGACGTGGTCGTGCTCGACCACGGGTGCGTCGTCGAGCACGGCACCCGCGAGACCCTCGCCGCCGATCCCGGGAGCCGGTTCCACCGCCTGCTCGCGCTCGAAGCGGCACAGCGGGTGGAGACCCTCGACGAGCTCGACGAGCTGGAGTCGCTGGACGCGGCGGGGGAGGTGACGTCGTGAGCGTGTTCCGCCTCTCGTGGCGCGCCATCCACCACGAGCCCCGCAGCTTCTGGAGCGGGATGGTGTTCTGGCTCGTGTTCTTCACCATGCCCGCGTTCACGGGCTACGCCCTCGGGCGCGCGTTCGACGCGCTGTCCGACGGGCGCACCGATGCCGTCGTCGCCTGGGCGGTGGCGATGGTGGTGGGCGAGGTGATCCGCATGGCCTCGATCCAGATCGGGGCCGTGCTCTGGACCCGGTCGTGGGTGCACATCCAGACGCTGCTGCGCGCCAACATGCTCGCCGCCCAGCTCGCGAGCGGCGGCCGCGAGGCGGGCACGCCCGTCGGATCGGCGGGGGAGTCGCTCACCCACTTCCGCGACGACACCGAGGACGTCGCCATGTACGTCGACGGTCTCATCGACGTGTCGGGTGGCGTGGCGTTCACGGCGATCGCGGCCGCCGTGCTCGGGGCGAGCGGTGTGGGGTTCGCGGTCGTCATGGTGATCCCGCTGGCCTCGGTGGTCGTCGTCACCTGGTCGCTCGACGGCCGCATCAAGCGCTATCGGGCGGCCGATCGGGCGGCGACGGCGGCGGTGACCGGCTTCGTGGGCGACGTGATGGCTGCCGCCACGACGGTGAAGGTGAACGACGCGAGCGAGCCGGTGCTGCGCCGCCTCGCCGTGCTGGCCGAGCGCCGCCGCCACACGGCGGTGCGCGACCGCGTGCTGGAAGACGGCGTGATGGCCTTCAGCGACGGCGCGGCCGACGTGAGCCTGGGCCTCGTGCTCCTGGTGGGTGCCGGCGCGATCGCGAGCGGCGAGTTCGGCATCGCGCAGCTCGCGCTCCTCACGGCGTACGTGGGCTGGCTGAGCTTCCTGCCGCGCATGATCGGCCGGCTCCTGGCACGCCGCAAGCAGGCGGCGGTCGCCTTCGACCGCATGCGCGCCTTGGTGGCCGAGCAGGAGGCCGCCGCCACGGTGCACGACCGCGAGCTGCCGGTGGCCCACTGGCAGGTGCGGATCCGCCCGGAGGCCGAGCGGCCCGAGCGGGTGCCGCTCGAGCGGCTCGACGTGCGCCACCTGACGGCCCGCTACGACACCGGTGGGGGCATCGACGACGTGTCGTTCACCATCGAGCGCGGCACCGTGACGGTGGTGACCGGTGAGGTGGGGTCGGGGAAGTCGACGCTGCTGCGCGCGGTCCTGGGTCTCGACTGGCAGGCCCGCACCGCCGGTGCGTCGAGCGGCGAGGTGCGCTGGAACGGCCGCGTCATCCCCGACCGGGCGGCGTTCCTGGTGCCGCCCAACGCGGCCTACCTCTCGCAGGTGCCCCAGCTCGTGTCCGATTCGGTGGCCGACAACATCGCGCTCGGACCGCCTCGCCTCGCCGACGTGGAGGAGGCGCTGCGGCTCGCTGCGCTCGACACCGACGTGGCCGGCCTCCCGGCCGGCGTCGACACCCTGGTGGGCCCGCGCGGCGTCCGGCTGTCGGGTGGGCAGCGCCAGCGGCTCGCCACGGCCCGCGCGCTGGTGCACGCGCCCGAGCTGCTCGTGCTCGACGATCTGTCGAGCGCGCTCGACGTGGAGACCGAGCTCGAGCTGTGGCGCC
>JALOLG010000112.1 GCA_025456105.1 Ilumatobacteraceae bacterium
CACGCGCCACCGACCCCAACGTCCCCACCGGCTGCTGCGCCTCCGCCAACGCCGCCTGCGCATCACGCGCCACCGACCCCAACGTCCCCACCGGCTGCTCCGTCTGCGCTCGGCGTGCCTGGACGGCGGCGGCAGCCTGGCGGAGATCGGGGGTCGGGCTGGCCGCCGTGACGGCGTTGGCCGCCGCAGCTCGGCCGAGCGACCCCATCGCGCCGGTGGCCACACCCTCGGCCGGCGGGGTGGCACCCGCACCGGCGGGTCCGGCGACCCCGGGCGCACCGCCTGCGGCGTGCGCCGCATCGGGCTCGGCTTCGGCGGACGGCTCCTGCTCGAGCTGCTCGCGCCGATCGGCTGCCACCGACGACGCCACCTGCGGCGGCATGCCTCGACCGGTGAGCACCGGGCCGCTCGGTGGGAGCGGGCGTGCCGGCGCCTTCTGGGCGAGCGACGCCGTGGTCTCGGCGACCTCGGGACGCTGCGTGGGCGTCGGCCCAGCGGGTGCGACCTGCTTCGCCACCTGCTGCTCGGCGCGCGCCTCGGCCTGCTGGGTGGCCGAGCCGGCGGCCGCCGCTGACGGCTGCTCGGCGGTCCACTCCTCGGTCATGGCCGACAGGGCCGAGTTGCCCGCCGATGCCTGCCACCGCAGGAACGCGGCTTCGATCTGCGAGCGATCGCCCTTCGGACCCGCCCGCATCACCTCGACCGGGATCTGCGGCCCCGTGTCGGCACGCTCCTGCTCGGCCGACTCGGGCGCGCGCGTCGAGATCTGCGGCGGCGCGGTCTCGCGCTCGCGGACCAGCTCTCGTTCGGCCATGCGCGGGCGAGTCTCGGCGATCGGCCGCTGCACGGGGAGGGAGGGCACGCCGCCCTTCGGGGCACGATCGTTGCCCCTTCGGGCAATCCGACTCACCGTCGGGCCCGTTCGCGGTGACATCGGTTGCGGATCCCGCAACGGATGTCACCGAGAACCGGCCGCGATCAGGCGAGCAGGCGCGACTGGTCGGTGCCGCGGAGCACCAGGGTGGCGCCGCGGGCCCGCCACGTGGCCTCGGCGTCAGCGCCGGCGGCGAACGCGACGACCGGCATCCCCGCCGACACGCACGCCGACACCACGTGCTCGACCGCGGCGACGACACGCTCGTCGGACGGATCGAGCGCGCCCATCGCGACCGCGAGGTCGGCCGCGCCCACGAACACCGCGTCGGCCCCGTCCACCGCCACGATCGCGCCGATCGCGTCGACCGCGTCGGGATCCTCGACCTGCACCACCACCGTCGTGCGGGCGGCGGCCTGCGCCACCACCTCCGACATCGACCGCGTGCCCCACCGACCGGCGCGCGTCGAACCCGAGTAGCCCCGTCCGTCCGGTCCGTAGTGCGCCCACCGCACCGCCTGCGCCGCATCGTCGGCCGACCGGACGTGCGGCACCACCACCCCGGTCGCACCCATGTCGAGCGCCGACTGCACCGCGGCGCGACGCAGCTCGTCGATCCGCACGAGCACCGGCACGTCGAGCGCGCTCGCGACGGCGAGCATCGAGTCGAGCACGTCGAACGAGAGCGAGGCGTGCTCGGTGTCGAGCACCACCACGTCGGGCCCGCCACCGGGCGACGCGGCCAGCACCTCGATCACCTGATGCGTGGGCGTGCGGACGACGACGCCGTCGAGCGCCTCACCGGCGCGCAGCCGGGCGCGGAACCGCTCGGTGCGATGGCCGGTCACGTGAGGAGCGCCGCCAGCCGACGCCGCCACTCCACCGACGCCCGGTCCGACTGCACGCTCACCGTCGCGGTCTGCTCGAGCGGCAGCACGCCGGGCACCAGCTCGAGCATCGCCTTGTCCTCCGCACCGATGGCGCGGTCGAACGTGATCACCTCGTCGGCCGGCACGGAGAAGTCGTCGTTGCGCCACACGACGAACGTGAAGTACGACGTGACGTCGTCGATCGGCGTGGCGCACAGCAGGATCAGGTGGTCGAGCCCGTGCTCGTAGTGGATCGTGCTGCGCACCGTGAACGGCAGGTTGAACCCCGTCGACATGCGGCGGTGCACCACCGGTGCGTCGAGTCCCGATGCCACGACGCCGACGGTGTTCCCGACGTCGACCTCGTACTGGTAGCCGTAGAAGTCGTCGTCGAGCTGCTCGAGATCGAGGTGCGGCACGAGGACGTTGGCCTCGATGCCGAACGTGCCGGTGTGGACGAACGGGAAGTGCGAGATGTCGAGGAAGTTGTCGGTCATGCGGGTGGCCGACGTGCGCCACACCTCGACCCCGGAGTTGATCCGGCGGTACGTGGGATCGTCCTCGGCCGCCATGTGGGGGATGCGCGCCGCCGGTGTGCCCGGGCACAGCCACACCAGCCCGTAGCGCTCCTCGACGTGGACGACCGGGAGATGGGCGGCCGGCGGCACCGGCCGACCCTCGCCCGACGACGGCACGAGCACGCAGCGACCGCCGTCGCCGAACGCCCAGCCGTGGTACTTGCACACGAGATCGCCGCCGCGGACGTACCCCTCGCTGAGCGGCGCCTCGCGGTGCGGGCACCGATCGGGCGCTGCCACCACCTCGCCGGCCGGCGACCGCCACAGCACGTACGGATCGCCGAGCAGCGTGACGGCGAGCGGCGCGTCGGTGACGTCGGCCCCCTCGGCCACGACGTACCAGTGGTCGCGCAGGGCCGGATGTCCGACGAGTGTGGCCGACCCGTTCGCGCTCATGGTCCTATTGTCATACCATACGGAGGTCAGGCCCGACAGGGCCTCGGGTTGCGAGCAGCGGCGGCGGGGCGACGCGGCGAGCGACCTCGAGCGTGGCGAGGCGGTCGGGGCCGACGGCGAGGAGCACCCCGGCGTCGACGGCCGTCGGCAGCCACGCCGCCGCGACGTCGGGTTCGACCACCACCGACGATCCGCCCGCCGGACCCCCGACGACCACCGCCGCCACGAGGTGGCGCGCCGCACCGACGAGCCCGACGCTCCCCCACCCCGGCGTCGTCGGACCGAGCCGCTCGGCGTGGTCGACCACGACCGTGCCGTCACGGACGACCCGGGTCGCGAGCTCGAGGGAGCCCGACGGCTCGCCGGTCCGGCCGAGCACCACCTCCTCGACGATGACCGCCGACGCCGCACCGTCGAGCGACACGTCGAAGCGGACGCGATGGTCGGAGCCCGTCACGCTGATGGTCGGCTCCGGGCGCCAGACGAGCGCGCCACCGGACCCGACGCGTGCGCTCACCACCTGCTCCGAGTGCTGTCGTCGCCCACGGGGTGCACGCGAGCACTCGGGCGGACGCCAGCACTCCGATGGTGGGGGCCAGACGATCGTGGCCGCGGCCGTGCCGACCGCCAGGTGCGCTCCGGGCCCGACGTCGAGGTCGAGGTGGAGCTCGTCGCCGGCCACCGGCGCCGCAGCGCTCGACACCAGCAGCACCCGGCCGGGCGTCCGGCGGATCGCGACCGGCGGCTCCGAGCGCACGTCGACCAGCACGTCGCGACCACCTCGGCGCGCCACCTCGATCCGAGCCGACGAGCGCACGTCAGCGTTGCCACTCGCGCACGAGCGACCGCACCCACTCGGCGACCGCCTCGGCACCCGCGGTGTCGACGAGCGACGTGGTCACCACCGGACCCGTGCGCCGAGCCGATGCATCGGCCACCATCCGGTCGACGTCGGCGCCGACGTAGCGGGCGAGATCGACCTTGTTGATCACGAGCAGGTCGGCGGTCGCCACGCCCGGCCCGCCCTTGCGGGGCACGTCGTCGCCACCGGCGGTGTCGAGCACGAACACCTGCCGGTCGACCAGGCCCTTGGAGAACACCGCCGTGAGGTTGTCGCCGCCCGACTCCACGAGGCTCAGCTGCACGTCACCGAGCCGGGCCTCGAGCTGCTCGACCGCGTCGAGGTTGGCCGCGATGTCGTCGCGGATCGCGGTGTGGGGGCAGCAGCCGGTCTCGACCGCGACGATCCGGTCGGTGGGCAGGACGCCGCGCTCGCGGAGCGCCTCGGCGTCCTCGGTGGTGAAGATGTCGTTGGTGACGACGGCGATCGACAGCTCGTCGCGCAAGAGCTCGCACAGCGCCCCCACGAGCGTGGTCTTGCCGCTGCCCACCGGGCCACCGACACCGATCCGGATCGGCCGTCCCGTCGGCGCGGGCACGGGATGCTCGACGGCACCGTGCTCGTGCACGTGCTCGTGCGGGTGCTGGTGGTCGTGGTCGTCTTCCATGGCCGTGCCTCCTCCGCTCATCCGACGAACAGCCGGTTGGTCCAGGTGCCGTGGTGCTCACCCAGGATCTCGGCGAGGGCGCCGCCCCACGCCGGCAGGTCGGCGACCGGGCCCGAGGCCGCCGACACCGCGTCGGCGGCGAGGTCGGCGACGATCGGCGCCACCGCCACCTGCACCCCCACCACCTCGAACGGGTCGAGCGCGAGCAGCCGCACCACCGACGACGTGACGGCACCGCACAGGTGGTGCAGCACGAGCCCGGCCGCGTCGGCCGGCTCGCCCCCTGCGACCGCCACCGCGACCCCCCACACGAGCGGCTGGTGCGCGCCGTCAGGGCGTGCGACGGCGTCGAGGGCCGGGGCGGACCAGCCGGCGCGCACCGTCCGCAGCAGCTGGCGTCCGAGCTGGCGGCTCACCTCGCGCAGCCGGGGTGACAGCACCCGTGCCTCGTACTCACGATCGAGCTCGCCGAGCCGGGCGGCGACGCGGTCGCCCTCCAGCGCGGCCCGGCACGCCGCCGCGGCGAACGCGGCATCGACGGCACCCGTGGTCGCGAGCCGCCCTCGGAGGAATCGCTCGAGCGTGGGCGCGTCCACCACGTCGCCTGCGGCCACCGCCGCCTCGGCGCCCGCCGAGTGCGCATGGGCGCCGCTGGGGAAGCGGGTGTCGGCGAGGAGCAGCAGCAGACCCGGCGTGGCCACGGCCGTCAGAACAGGAAGTAGCGCTGCGCCATCGGGAGCTCGGTCGCCGGCGACTCCGTGACGACCTCGCCGTCGATGGTGACCGTGAACGAGTCGGGGTCGACGCGGATGTCGGGCAGCGCGTCGTTGAGGATCTGCGACGACTTCCCGAGCGATCTCGTGTCGGCGACCGGCAGCAGCGTGCGGCGCACCGCGAGGCGGTCGGCGAGCCCGTCGTCGAGCGCGGCGGCCGCCACCCACGACACCGACAGCCCCGGTGCGACGCCGGGTGCGGCACCGAACATCGGCCTCGGCAGGATCGGCTGCGGCGTCGGGATCGAGGCGTTCGCGTCGCCCATCGCCGCCCACGCGATCAGCCCGCCCTTGATGACGGCGTGGGCGCGCACCCCGAAGAACGCCGGGTCCCACAGCACGAGGTCGGCGAGCTTGCCCACCTCCACCGACCCCACATCGGCCGCGATGCCGTGCGTGATCGCCGGGTTGATCGTGTACTTCGCCACGTAGCGGCGCGCCCGCAGGTTGTCGGCCGCACCGTCACCCGGCAGCGCGCCACGGCGGCGCTTCATGACGTGCGCGGTCTGCCACGTGCGGATCACCACCTCGCCGATGCGACCCATCGCCTGGGAGTCCGAGCCGATCATCGAGATCGCGCCCAGGTCGTGCAGCACGTCCTCGGCCGCGATCGTCGACGGCCGGATCCGGCTCTCCGCGAACGCGAGGTCCTCGGGCACCGTCGGGTTGAGGTGGTGGCACACCATCAGCATGTCGAGGTGCTCGTCGACGGTGTTGACGGTGTGCGGGCGGGTCGGGTTGGTCGACGACGGCAGCACGTTGGGGTGGCCGGCCACCGTGATGATGTCGGGCGCGTGCCCGCCGCCGGCGCCCTCGGTGTGGAAGGTGTGGATCGAGCGGCCGGCGATCGCGGCGAGCGTCGAGTCGACGTAGCCGGCCTCGTTGAGCGTGTCGGTGTGGATCGCCACCTGCACGCCCGATTCGTGGGCCACCCGCAGGCACGCGTCGATCGCC
>JALOLG010000113.1 GCA_025456105.1 Ilumatobacteraceae bacterium
CCCGCTCGTTCGTCGCGGCGATCGCAGGGCGCGCTGGTCGACTCGTCGACCTCGGGAGCGGTGGCGGCGTCCCGGGCCTCGTGCTGGCGGTCGACCGACCCGACCTCGAGATCGTGCTGATCGATCGACGTCAGAAGCGCACGGACTGGCTCGAGCGGGCCGTCCGTCGACTCGACCTGGTCGATCGGGTCGTGGTGGCGTGCACCGATGCCACCGCGTGGCCGTCCCAGGATGCCGAGCTCGTCACCGCCCGCGGGTTCGGACCGCCCGAGCCGACCCTGCGCCTGGCGGCCCGGATCGTTCGACCGGGCGGCGCGGTGGTGATCAGCGAGCCGCCCGCAGGGGACCGCTGGGCGCCCGAGCTGCTGGCCGAGCTGGGCGTGCGCCGCACGGTGATCGGTGCGGTGGCCCGCTTCGATGGTTTCACGTGAAACCTCCCCGTCATCCCCGCGGGTGCTTGACCCGCGCCTGTCCCAGTTGAGAGGCTGTCCCCCACCATGAACGACGAGCCCCTGGCGGACGTGTCGGCGGCCGTCCCCCCTCCGGTCGACCCCCCGCCGATCGAGCCTGGTCGACCGCTCCCCCGGGTGATCGCGATCGCCAACCAGAAGGGTGGGGTCGGCAAGACCACGACGACCATCAACCTCGGCGCCGCCCTCGCCGAGCTGGGCGTGCGCACGCTGATCATCGACCTCGATCCGCAGGGCAACGCCTCGACCGGGCTCGGCATCGAGAACCGAGGCCTCGAGGCCTCGATGTACCACGTGCTGATGCACGACGTGCCACTCGAGAACGTGGTGGAGCCGACGGCCGTGAAGGGCCTGTTCGTGGCCCCGGCGAGCCTCGACCTGGCCGGGGCCGAGATCGAGCTGGTCCCGGCATTCAGCCGTGAGACCCGCCTCAAGCGAGCGATCGACACGGTGATCGACGACTACGACTACGTGCTCATCGACTGCCCGCCGACCCTCGGCTTGCTCACCGTGAACGGCTTGGCGGCGGCGACCGAGGTGCTCGTGCCGATCCAGTGCGAGTACTACGCGCTCGAGGGGCTCGGCCAGCTGCTGCGCAACGTCGACCTGGTGCGACGGAACCTCAACCCGGCGCTCGAGGTCTCGACGATCGTGTGCGTGATGTACGACGCTCGCACGAAGCTCGCGGATCAGGTCGTGAGCGAGGTCCGCGACCACTTCGGCGAGAAGGTGCTCCGGACGGTGGTGCCGCGCTCGGTGCGGCTGTCGGAGGCCCCGTCGTTCGGGCAGCCGATCACGGTGTTCGATCCCCGGTCGCGCGGCGCGCTGGCGTACCGCGACGTGGCCAAGGAGGTGAACGATGCAGCGTCGCAGCGGCCTCGGTAAGGGGCTCAGCTCGCTGATCCCGCCCGGTGAGGCGGCCGCGGCGGCCGACGGCCGGCCGTACCTCACCGAGATCCCACTCGCCGACGTCCGGCCCAATCCGAACCAGCCGCGGGTGCACTTCGACGAGGAGTCGCTCACCGAGCTGGCCGCGTCGATCGCGCAGCTGGGCGTGCTCCAGCCCATCCTCGTTCGTCCGGTCGAGGGCGAGGGGGAGCGCCGCTGGCGCGCCGCCGGCCGCGCGGGGCTCGCGGTCATCCCGGCGGTCGTCCGCACCAGCGACGACGTCGGGTCGGTGGAGCAGGCGCTGGTGGAGAACCTGCACCGCCAGGACCTCACCCCCCTGGAGGAAGCGGCGGCCTACCAGCAGCTCATCGAGGACTTCGGGCTCACCCACGAGCAGGTGGCCGATCGGGTCGGCAAGAGCCGGTCGGCGGTCACCAACACGCTGCGGCTGCTCGGGTTGCCGCCGACGGTGCAGCACTTCCTGGCCGACGGCAAGCTCAGCGCCGGGCACGCGCGGGCGCTGCTCGGCACCCCGGATCGGACGCTCCAGGAGCACCTGGCTCGCCTCGCGGCCGACGAGGGCTGGACGGTGCGGGCCGTGGAGGAGGCCGTCCGCCGTGGCGGCGTCATCGACGAGCCCGCCGACGTCCCGGAGCCCGAGCCGGCCCCACCGCCGCCGGCCGCGCCGATCGACGGCGCGGGGCTCACGCCCTCGACTCGGCTGCGACCTCCGGGCCTGCTCGAGCTGGAGGAGCTCCTCGCGGCTCGGCTCGAGACGCGCGTCGGGGTCCACATGGGCGCGCGACACGGCAAGGTCACCATCGAGTTCGCCGACCTCGAGGACCTCGAGCGCATCTATCGCATCATCGTCCACGACGTCGAGTGATCCCAGCCCTGGTCAGCGCACCTGTCGCGCGGATCGCGCGGGTCGTGCCACTGTGGATGACCGAACCCTGCAGTCGACGGTGAGTCACAGGGTGGGGACAAGCCTGTGGATACGTCGAGGCTCGATCACGAGGTGAGGTCGCGTCGCACGGGCTCGTCGACCCACTGGTCGAGTGCCCCCACCACGGCGCGCACGATGCTCGGGGTGGCGTCGATCACGCGCTGGACCGGGCCCAGGCAGCACAGCACCGCCGGCATGCGCGTCTCGCGCAAGATGGGCAGCCGCATCCCCGACGCCTCGAGGGGCAGGCTCGGTGCCTCCTGGCCGAACGCCGTCACCAGGTGCTCGGCGAGGGCCCGACCACCCCAGGACTCGAAGCTCGGCACGCGGTAGAAGCACGCGACCGCCGTCTCGTGCGAGCGGGCCTCGAACCCCAGGTAGACGGTGGCGGCGAACCGGTTGGCGGCGGCCGCCTGCGCCGTGGCGTCGAGCTCGTCGGTGGCCGTGACGGTGGCGCCGTGCTGCTGCACGGCGTGCGTGAGCTGTCGCGAGAGCGCGCTCAGCCCGCCGAACTGCCCGATCACGATGCGCAGATCGCCCAGCGTGCGCCGTGTGCCCCGCAGGGCTTCCACCTCGCGCAGCGCCGCCACCCCTGGGCCGGTGCCCGACTGCCGGGCGAGCACCTGCAGGGCGCGCACGGTGATCGGGCCGCACCGGCCGTCGACGGTGAGGCCGCAGTCGTGCTGGAACGCCTCGAGGGCGTGGAGCGTGGCGGTGCCGAAGATCCCGTCGACCCGGCCGCAGTCGAAGCCGAGCCGAGCCAGGATGGTCTGCAGCTCGTCGACGTCGTCGCCGCGCAGGTTGGGCACGGTGAGCTCGAGCAGCCGGTCGCCGAGCCGCCACGAGGCCTCCACGAGCGCCCGCCACGTGTGCTCGTCGCACACACCGGTCGGGTGCAGGCCGCGGCCCTGCTGGAAGCTCGCGACGGCGTGCTCGGTGACCGGGCAGAACGAACCCGCCTCGGCACCGCCAGGGAGGAACCCTGCGGCGCCGAGGCGGCGTTGCAGATCTCGGATGGGTTCGCCGCGCTGACCCGGGGTCAGCGGGAAGTAGCGAGAAATTCGTCGAGCTCCTGGAGCAGCTGGCCCTTGCCCTTGGCGCCGACGAGCCGCTTGCGGACCTCGCCACCATGGAACACGAGCAGGGTCGGGATGCTCATCACGTGGAACTGCTGCGCGATCGACGGGTGATCGTCGACGTTGAGCTTGGCGATCGTCACCTGGCCGTCGAGCTCGGTGGCGAGCTCCTGCAGGACCGGCGCGATCGCCTTGCACGGCCCGCACCACTCGGCCCAGAAGTCGACGACGACGGGGGTCTCGGACGACTGCACGGTCTCGGCGAACGTGGCGGCGGACAGGTTGGTGATGCCGGTGGCCATTGGGGATTCCTCTCGTGACGAGCGATCGAAGTGTACCGACCTCAACCGCCGGGCCTGGTCGGCTATTCCCGACCGGTTGACCCAGGATTCAGGTGAGCGAACAGGTGTTCGAGATGCTCACGACCCCGCGACCGGGGCGTCGTCGCGGATCGGGTGGTGGACGACCGCGGCGTACTCCTTCTCGAGCGGCGGTCGCGGGTCGCGCAGCAGCTCGAGGGCCCGCAGCCGCTCGTCGTGGGTGAACGGCCGCGTGGTGTGGCAGAACTCGACGAGGTTGTTCGACGGGTCGCGGATGTAGATGCTGACGCAGAACTCGTGGTCGACCTCGAGCACGGTGTAGCCGTGCTGCTGCCAGCGCTCGCGGTGGGCGTCGAGGTCGGCCCGGGTGGGGGCGTCGAACGCGATGTGGTTCACCCACCAGGGCAGGCCGGCGGCGGCGTTGAGGTCGACCGGGAAGTCGTCACCGATCACCGGGTCGTGGATCTCCCAGAACGCGATCATCCCGGCGTCGGTGGACTCGCCGGTGGCGTAGAAGAAGTGCTTGGAGTAGCCGTCGCTCGGCCGACCATCGGGTCCGGGGGTGGCCGACGTGACCACCTTGACGAGCTCGAAGCCCATCACCTCGGTGTAGAAGCGGTGCGTGGCCTCGGCGTCACGGGTGGCGAAGGCGACGTGGTGGAATCCCATCGCGCCATTGTTCCATCGGGCGCGAGTCGGGTCATCATGGGAGCATGTTCCTCGGCGAGGACCTGCTCGCATGGCTCGTGCTGGCGCTCGGCGGCGCCTTGTTCGTCGGCAACCTGATGGCCGTCGTCAAGCCGCCCGAGCGCAAGCGCAGCGACGCCGATCTCGACCGGGCACCGGTGTTCCGCAGCCTCGCCATGGGCCTGGTCGGCCTGGTGGCGGCGCTGTGGGCGCTGGCGTCGCTGCTGTGAGCCGGCGATGAGCTCGACGCCGCTGCGCCTGCGGTTCCTGGCCTCGGCCACGCGGCTGGGCCAGCTGCCCGACTCCGCGGCCGAGGTCGCGGTGGTGGGGCGGTCGAACGTGGGCAAGTCGTCGCTCATCAACGCGCTCGCCAACACCAAGCAGCTCGCCCGCGTGTCGAACACCCCCGGCCGCACCCAGCTCATCAACATCTTCGAGGTCGCCGACGGCGGCACCATCGTCGACCTGCCGGGCTACGGCTACGCCAAGGTGCCGGCGCGGGTGCGGCGCGACTGGCCCGAGATGATCGAGGGCTACCTGCTCGAGCGCGAGCCGCTGGTGCAGGTGATGGTGCTCGTCGACGGCGAGATCGGCCCGACGCCGCTCGACCAGCAGATGCTGGCGTGGCTGCGCGCCAACGACGTGCCCCACACCGTGGTCGCCACCAAGGCCGACAAGGTGAAGTCGTCGAAGCGGCCGGCCCGCCGGCGCGACCTCGCGGCGGGGTGCGACCTCGACCCCGGCGACGTGGTGTGGGTGAGCGCGGCCACCGGCGCGGGCATCGACCTGCTGCGATCGCTCATCCGCGGTCATCTCGCCACCTGACCCGCTCGTCGGCCATCATCGGCGCCCGTGATCGACCACCTCCACGCGGCCTGGACCGACCTCACGGCCCCGGGCGCCCCGTTCGCCGTGTCCACCATCGACGTCCGGGGGGTGCCCACCCGGGTGTACGACGCCGCGCCGCCGCACATGCGGGTGCTCTGGGAGCAGGCCCGTGCGCACGGCGACCAGGTGTACGTGGTGTACGAGGACGAGCGGTACACCTACGCCGAGATCGACGCCCGCGTGCGGGCGCTCGCACACCTGCTGCGCACCGAGCACGGGGTGGGTTCCGGCGACCGCGTGGCGATCGCCATGCGGAACTACCCCGAGTGGGTCGTGTCGTACTGGGCGACGGTGTCGCTCGGCGCCGCGATCGTGGGGATGAACGCCTGGTGGACCGGCCCCGAGATGGAGTACGGGCTCACCGACAGCCGGCCCAAGGTGCTCATCGCCGACGACGAGCGGATCGAGCGGGTGCTGCCCCACCTCGACGCGCTGCGGGCCGAGGCCCCGCTCGCGCTGATCGCGGTGCGCAGCGAGCGCGAGCTGCCCGCCGACGCCGCCCACTGGGAGGACGTGGTCGACCCCGCGACGGCACCGGTCGATCTCCCGCCCGCCGCGATCGATCCCGACGACGACGCCTGCATCTTCTACACCTCGGGCACGACGGGATTCCCGAAGGGCGCCCAGCTCACCCACCGCGGCTCGGTGCACAACATCTTGAACCTGGTGTTCTGGTCGGCGGTCGGTGGGGCCGCCCAGGCGCGGGCGATCGCGGCCGGCGATGCCGAGGCGCCCACCGATGCCCCGCCGCCGCCGCCCCAGGCCGTGTTCCTCGCGCCGACGCCGCTGTTCCACGTGACGGCCTGCAACTGCCTCCTGCACCCGTGCACGATGGCGGGCGGGCGGATCGTGCTCATGTACAAGTGGGACGCCGGCCGGGCACTCGAGCTGATCGAGCGCGAGGGGGTCACCAACTTCTCGGGTGTGCCCACGATGAGCCGCGAGCTGCTCATGCACCCCGACTGGGCCACCCGCGACACGTCGTCGCTGCTCGGCATGGGAGGCGGAGGCGCCGCGCTGCAGCCCGACCTCGTCGCCAAGATCGACCAGTCGCTCGCCAAGGGCGTGCCCTCGACGGGCTACGGCCTCACCGAGACCCACGGCATCGTCACGGCCAACTCGGCCGCGTACTTCCTCGCGAAGCCGGCCTCGTGCGGTCCGGTGATGCCCACGCTGGAGGCCAAGCTCGTCGACGACCTCGGTCAGGATCTCCCGCCCGGGCCCGACACGGTGGGCCAGCTGTGCGTGCGCGGGGCGGTGGTGATCAAGGGCTACCTGAACCGGCCCGAGGCCACGGCCGAGTCGATCCGCGACGGCTGGTTCAACACCGGCGACATCGCGCGCATCGACGAGGACGGGTTCGTGTACATCGTCGACCGCGCCAAGGACATGGTGCTGCGCGGCGGCGAGAACGTCTACTGCTCGGAGGTGGAGACCGCCATCTACCAGCACCCCGACATCGCCGAGGCGGCGGTGTTCGGCATCCCCGACGAGCGGCTGGGCGAGGCGGTCGCCGCGGCGGTGGTGCTCGCTCCCGGGTCGACGCTCGACGAGGCGGCGCTGCAGGCGTTCCTCGCCGAGCGGATCGCGAAGCACAAGGTGCCCAGCACCATCTGGTTCCGCACCGAGCTGCTGCCGCGCAACGCGAACGGCAAGTTCCTGAAGCGCGAGCTGAAGCGCGAGCTGGTCGGCGAGTAGGGCAGCGCCACGTCGAGGCACGGGCACGGCCGGCGTGGCGCCGGTAGCGTGCGCCGACGTGGCTCTGGCGATCGACGCGTCCCGGCTCACCCGCGCGTTCGCGGGCAAGGATGCGGTCGACGCGCTCGACCTGCAGGTGCACGAGGGCGAGATCTACGGGTTCCTCGGCCCGAACGGCGCCGGCAAGTCGACGACGGTGAAGATGCTCTGCACCTTGCTGCGACCGACGTCCGGCCGGGCGACGGTGGCGGGTCACGACGTGGTCGACGCGGCCGACGAGGTGCGGCTGCGCATCGGGGTCGCGCTGCAGGACGCGTCGATCGACGAGAAGCAGACCGGCCGCGAGCTGCTGGCGCTCCAGGGTCGCCTGTACGGGCTCAACGATCGTCAGGTGGCCCG
>JALOLG010000114.1 GCA_025456105.1 Ilumatobacteraceae bacterium
TCGGCATCCTCTCCCGCGCCCCACGCAGCTACAGCACCCGCCGGCTCCGCGCGGCCGCCGTCGAGCGCGGCCACCACGTGAAGGTCCTCAACACGCTGCGCTTCGCGATCGACCTGTCCGGCGACGAACCCGACCTCCAGTTCCGCGGTCGACCGCTCTCGCACTACGACGCGGTGCTCCCACGCATCGGCGCCTCGATCACCTACTTCGGCACCGCCGTGGTGCGCCAGTTCGAGCAGATGGACGTGTACACGCCCAACACCGCCAACGGCATCAGCACCGCCCGCGACAAGCTCCGCGCCTACCAGGTGCTGTCGCGACACCACGTCGGCATGCCGGCCACCACGTTCGTGCGCGACCGCGCCGACGTGATGCCGGCCATCGAGCGCGTCGGCGGCGCACCCGTCGTGATCAAGCTGCTCGAGGGCACCCAGGGCATCGGCGTGATCCTGGCCCCCGACCTCCACGTCGCCGCGGCCGTCATCGAGACGCTCCACCGCACCAACCAGAACGTCCTCATCCAGCACTTCGTGGCCGAGAGCCGAGGCCGCGACGTGCGCGCGCTCGTCGTCGGCGATCGCGTCGTCGCCGCCATGCGGCGGGTGGCCACCGGCGACGAGTTCCGCTCGAACCTCCACCGTGGCGGCCGGGTCGAGCGCCTCGACCTGCCGCCGGAGTTCGAGCAGCTGGCGGTGCGGTCGGCCCAGATCATGGGGCTGCGGGTCGCCGGCGTCGACATGCTCGAGTCCGACGACGGGCCGCTGGTGATGGAGGTCAACTCCTCGCCGGGGCTCGAGGGGATCGAGTCGGCCACCGGGCTCGACGTCGCAGGCGCGATCGTCGACTACATCAGCCAGCAGGTGGCGTTCCCCGAGATCGACATCCGCCAGCGCCTCACGGTGAGCACGGGCTTCGGCGTCGCCGAGATCGTCGTGAAGGACGGCGCCGAGATGGTGGGCAAGCGCATCGACGAGTCCGGCCTCGGCGAGCGCGACATCACGGTGCTCACGCTCCACCGCGGCCCGCTCGTGGTGCCGAATCCTCGCGGTCACCGCATCCTCGAGGGCGGCGATCGCCTGCTGTGCTTCGGTCGCCTCGAGGAGATGCGATCGATGGTGCCCGAGCGCACCCGCCGCCGGTCGAAGGTGAAGCGCCTGCCGAAGCACCCGTTCGAGCCGGGTGGGCTCGGCACCGGGTCGACCCCGTAACGTCGTGCCGGTGACCGGCCTCGCCCCGCCCACCTGCCGTGGCCGTCGGGGCATGGTGGCGAGCGCCGACCAGCTCGCCACCCAGGCGGGCATGGCGATGCTGCACCGCGGCGGCGGCGCGGTCGACGCGGCCGTCGCGGCCGCCGCCACGATCGCGGTCACGGGCCCGCACCTGTGCGGCATGGGGGGCGACCTGCTCGCGCTCGTCCACCAGGAGGGCCGCGTCCACGCGCTGAACGCCAGCGGGCGCGCCGGCGCCGGCAGCGATCCCGATCGGCTGCGCGCCGAAGGCCACGCCGTGATGCCGTTCCGGCACGACATCCGATCGGTCACGGTCCCGGGCTGCGTCGACGGGTGGCTGGCCCTCCACGAGCGCTTCGGCACCCTCGAGCTGGCGACGGTGCTCGAGCCGGCGATCACGCTCGCCGAGCAGGGATTCCCGGCGAGTCCCCTGCTCGTGGCGTCCCTCTCGATGCTCGATCCGACGGCGCGCTCGGCCTTCGCCCACCTCGTCGAGCACGCCACCCAGCCGGGCGCCCCGGTCACCTGGCCCGGGGCCGCACGAACGCTGCGTGCCGTGGCCGCCGGTGGCCGCGACGCCTTCTACGGCGGCGAGTTCGGCGCAGGGCTCGTGGCGATGGCGGACGGCCACCTCACCACGGACGACCTCGCGAGGGTCCAGGCCGACTGGGTGGCGCCGCTGTCGACGACCGCCTTCGGCGTCGACCTGCACACCATGGGGCCGAGCTCGCAGGGCTACCTCGCGCTCGGCGGGTCGGTCCTCGCCGACGCAGTCGGCCTGCCCGACGACCCCGACGACCCGAGCTGGGTCCACCTCCTGGTGGAGTGCGCCACCGCGGTGGCCCACGACCGGCCCGATCGCTTGCACGACGGCGCCGACGGCGAGGCGCTGCTCGCCGACGTGTCGGCACGGGTCGGGCTCGTCGACCGCTCGCGTCGATCGGCCCGACCCGCCCCCGCGTCCGGCGGCGACACCACGTACCTCTGCACCGCCGACGGGGACGGCACCGCGGTCTCGCTGATCCAGTCGAACGCGTCCGGCTTCGGCTCCTGGCTCGTCGAGCCGAGCACGGGCATCAACCTCCACAACCGCGGCATCGGCTTCGATCTCCGTCCCGGCCACCCGGCGGCGCCGCTGCCCGGTCGCCGGCCGCCCCACACGCTCCTGCCGATGCTCGCCACCGTGGACGGCCGCCTGCGCGCCGTCTTCGGGTCGATGGGCGGCGACGCGCAGCCCCAGATCGCGCTGCAGCTCGCGGCGCGGCTGTTCGGGCACCACGAGTCGCCGTCGCGGGCGATCTCGGCGCCGCGCTGGGTCCTGCGGGGCGCGACCGGCTTCGACACCTGGACCTCGGGACGGGCACCGACGCTCGTGATCGACCAGTCGATGGTGCGCTGGTGGCGCGACGAGCTCGTGCGCCGCGGGCACGAGGTGGAGCCCGCGAACGGCCTCGACCCCGGCTTCGGGCACGCGCACGCGATCGTGGTGGAGCCCAGCGGGGGGCTCAGCGGTGCGGCCGACCCGCGCGCTCGGATCGGCGGCGTCGCCGCGATCTGAGCGGGCGACGTCACGACACCAGCGGCACGACCTCCTCCATGAACCGCGCCATCTGCTCGTCGGCCTTCTTGTACGGGTCGCCGAGCAGGTGCGGGAAGATCGTGATGTACTCCATCCCGAGCAGGTCCTTGTAGAACTGCACGCCCTCGGCCACCTGCTCGGGGCTGCCGAGCAGGATCGTCTTGTTGTCGATCGACTCCTGCAGCGTGGGGATCAGCCCCGGCTTCGCCGGCTTGCCGTCGTCGCCCATGTAGCCCCGGCTCCAGCCGTACGGCCCGAGGAACTTCCAGAACTCGTCGTGGCCGGGCGTGGCCGTCTCGAGCGCCTTCTCGTAGGTGTCCTCCACCCGGACGGAGATCACCAACATCCGCTTCTCGTTGGGCGCGAGCTCGGTGCCGTGCGCCGCGGCGTAGCGCTCGCCGTACGTGTCCCAGAACCGCTTGATGAACGAGAAGTGCTGGTTCCAGAAGACCGCGCCGTGACCCACCACGGGCACGTACTCGAGGGTCGGCGGGCTGGTGACCGCCTGCCAGATGTCGAACGGGTACAGCGGGCGCGGCACGAGCGTGAGGTCCTGCACGGTCGAGCCGCGGTCGGGGATGCCCGGGATGGGGATCTGGAAGTGCTTGCCCTGGAACGAGAACGCCTCCTGCGTCAGCGCCCGCCGGATGATCTCCATCGACTCCTCGAACACCTCGCGGTTCAGCTCGTCGTCGGCGGCCTGGTCCGGGTTGTCGTGGGAGCCGATCGACACGCCCTTGTCGTTGAGGTGCAGCACCTCGCGCGGCACGGTGCCCCGGCCCACGCCGAGCATCCCTCGGCCGCCCGACAGGTTGTGCAGGGTCGCGAAGTCCTCGGCCAGCCGCAACGGGTTCCACTGGGGCACGACGTTGAACATCGCGCCGAGGCGGATCCGCTGCGTTCGGGCCGCGATCCACGTGGAGATCTGCAGCCCGTTCGGGATGACCTCGTAGCCCTCGTACTGGAAGTGGTGCTCGGTGGTCCAGAACGAGTCGTAGCCGAGCCGGTCGGCCTCGATCGCCGAGCTCACGTACTCGAGCGTGGCCTTCCACACCTGCTCGTTGGTGAAGCGACGATCGGTGGGAGCCGGGGGGCCACCTCCGGCGTCGTCCATCTCGACGCCTCCGAAGAAGAACGCCCCGACCTTCAATCCGTTGCCCATGCGACACGCACCTCCGGCTCGTTATGGTCGCACAGATGGCCGGAACCGTGCTGCAGCGCGCACTGCTCCCGTCGGGTGACATCGGCGACGTCCGGCTCGAGGACGGCCTCATCACCGCGATCGGGACCACCGGGCCGGTCGGGCCCGACGACCGCCTCGTCGACCTCGCCGGTCACCTGCTGCTGCCCGCGCCCGCGGAGCCGCACGCCCACCTCGACAAGGCGTTCCTGGCCGAGCGGGTCCCGAACCCCACCGGCGACCTGATCGGCGCGATCGAGGCCATGGAGGCTTCCCGCCACCTCATCGACCGTCGCGACATCGAGGCGCGGGCGGAGCGTGCGGCCCGCCGGCTCGCCGCCGCCGGCTGCACCCTCGTGCGCACCCATGTCGACACCACCCGCGAGGAGGGCACCCGCAGCGTCGAGGCGCTGGCCGCCGTGCGGGATCGGCTCGCCGACCTCATCGAGATCGAGATCGTGGCGCTGGCCGGGTTCCCCGTCGCCGGGCCCGCCGGGGCGGACCACCGCGCCCTGCTGCGCGATGCCCTGCAGGTCGGCGCCGACCTCGTGGGGGGCTGCCCGCACCTCGACGACGATCCCGCCGCCGCCACCGAGGTGTACCTGTCGATCGCGACCGAGACCGGGCGGGCGGTCGACCTGCACACCGACGAGACCCTCGACCCGGGGGCGACGGGGCTCGCGACGTTGGCTCGCCAGGTGCTCCAGGGGTTCGCCCACCGGGTCACTGCGAGCCACTGCGTGAGCCTGGGGCAGCAGCCGCTCCACCAGCAGCAGGCCACCGCCGAGCTCGTCGCCGAGGCCGGGATCGGCGTCGTCACGCTGCCCGCCACCAACCTCTACCTCCAGGGCCGCGGCTCGGTGCCGATGCCACGGGGCCTCACGGCCGTGGGCGTCCTGCGTGCGGCCGGCGTGCCCGTCGCGGCCGGAGCCGACAACATCCAGGACCCGTTCAACCCGGTGGGTCGGGTGGACCCGTTCGAGACCGCCGCGCTCACCGTCCTGGCCGCGCACCTGCTGCCGCACGAGGCATGGGAGGCCGTGAGCACCGCCGCTCGGGCCGTGCTCGGCCGCCCGAGCGGCGGCATCGCCGTCGGGCAGCCCGCCGATCTGCTCGCGCTCCCGGCCCACACGCTCCGCCAGGCCATCGCCGACGCCCCCGGCCACCGCCGCTCGTGGCACCGCGGCCGCGAGCGCACCACCGCACTACCATCGTGAGACGGTCGCCGGGGGCGCCCGGCACCACTCACGGGGAGGGATCAGCACGGTGGTCGAGGGAGCATGGTCATCGAGTTCCTGACGTTCGAGGTCGATCCCCCCGACCGCGATCACTGGCTCGCGGTCGAGGAGCGCACCTGGAGCCGATTCCTGGCCGACCAGCCGGGCTTCGTGCGCAAGGAGGTGTGGCTCGACCCGACCGAGCCCCAGCGGATCCACGCCATGATCCAGTGGGAGTCCGAGGAGCGCTGGAGGGCGGTCTCGACGGAGGCGATCGCCGCTGTCGACCGGTCGATGGGGCCGTGGCACCGGCCCTGCACCTGCCGGACCTTCCACGTGCTGCGCACCGTCTGACAGGGCGCACCACGATGGCCCGGCCCCGACGAAACACGAACGACACAGTGCCGACACATGCGGGTCGACCACCCGTGCCTAGGGTTCGGAGGACATGATGACGGCAGAGGGCGACCTCGACGCGGCACCCCAGGGCACCGAGGGGCCCCGACTCCACTTCGAGCACGTCTCGATGGTGTTCCCCGACGGCACCAAGGCGCTCGACGACGTCACGTTCAGCGTCGACGCCGGCGAGTTCGTCACCGTCGTCGGTCCGTCCGGATGCGGCAAGTCCACGCTGCTCCGCATCGCTTCGGGGCTCACCAAGGCCACCACCGGCTGGTGCCGGGTCGACCGCGAGTCGATCGGCTAC
>JALOLG010000115.1 GCA_025456105.1 Ilumatobacteraceae bacterium
AAGGCGCTGTTCGGAGTGCGGATCCGCGACATCAACTTCGCGTTCAAGCTGTGCCGCCGGCGGATCTTCGACCACATCGAGCTGCGCAGCGAGGGGTCGTTCATCGACGCCGAGCTGGTGATCCGGGCCCGCCGGCTCGGGTTCGAGATCGTGCAGATGGGTGTCGACTACTTCCCGCGCACGCGCGGTGTGTCGACCCTGTCGTCACCCTCGGTGATCGTCACCATCCTGCGCGAGATGTGGCAGCTGCGGGGCGAGCTCGAGACCCTGCAGCCGGTCCGCACCGCTGGCTGACCGTGGCTCACCGCGGGGGCGCGGTCGGACCCCGCTGGTAGCCTGCGCCGAACCGTCCCCCCTCCGCTCCCGATGCCCGAGACTCCTCCTCCCCGCCGGGCCACCACGTGGCTCCCTGCCGTCGCCGCCGTCGCGCTGCTCGGTGGCGTCGTGTTCGCCGGCGTGGCCGGTGGCAGCGGTGGTGGCGGCGACGATGCCGCGCCGTCCGTGCCCACCGACGTGGTGGCGGTGCCGCCGGAGGTGCCGGTGAGCGTCCACGACGCGGTCGTCACGGTCGAGACCACCGCGCCGATCACCAAGACGATCCTGCCGGCCACCATCGGGCCCGGGAGCGCCGGCCCCGAGGTCGAGCGGCTCCAGCAGCGGCTCACCGAGCTGGGCTTCGCTCCCGGTCCGATCGACGGCTACTACGGCGACCTCACCACCCAGGCCGTCTGGGCGTTCGAGAAGCTCGTCATGCAGGTGCCCCGTTCGGAGGCCACCGGTCGTGTCGATCCCGACATGTGGGACTACATGCAGGACCCGATCCAGATCGTCCCGCGGCGGCCCGACAGCACGCCGAACCACACCGAGATCTACCTCCCCGAGCAGGTCATCGTGGTCTTCCACGACGATCGACCCGTGTTCGTCGGCCACATGTCGAGCGGCGACGGCCAGGAGTGGTGCGAGGAGGTCACGATCAGCCCCGGTGAGTACGGCAACGAGAAGGGCACCGAGCCGCTCAAGCGCGGCGAGTGCGGGCGATCCATCACGCCGGGCGGCGTGTACCAGTTCTACCGGCGGGTCGAGGGCCGCCGCGAGAGCGCCCTCGGCGGGATGCTCAACCCCGTCTACTTCAACTACGGCATCGCCGTGCACGGCGGCTACGAGGTGCCGCTGCGTCCGGCGTCGCACGGGTGCATCCGCATCGCCAACGCCATCTCGCGGCAGTTCTACGACGTCGTCGACCTCGGCGACCAGGTGTACGTGTGGGACGGTGTGAAGGAGCCCGAGCACTACGGCAACCAGCCCCCGGTGTTCAACTGGCGCGACCCCGACTACACGACCACCACGACGTCGACCACCACGACCACGACGTCGACCACCACCACGACCACGCTGCCCACGACCACCACCACGGCGGCACCCGCACCGGCCACCACCACGACGGCTCCGGTGCCCACCACGACCACGAGCACCACGACCACGGTGCCCGCCGCGCCCTCCCCGTAGCATCCGGGCGTGACCCGGGTTGCCTACGACGAGTTCGGCCTGTTCCACGAGAACGTCGCCGAGCACGACCTCGACGTCGATCCGCACCCGACGGTGGCCCGGGTCGACGTCCCGGTCGACGGCGACCGCTGCGTGAGCGCGCTGGTGTGGGGGAGCGAGCCGGCCGAGCTGGTGCTCGTGCACGGTGGTGCGCAGAACGCCCACACCTGGGACACGGTGGCGCTCGCCCTCGGTCGTCCCCTCGTCGCCGTCGACCTCCCCGGTCACGGCCGGTCCGGGTGGCGCGCCGACGGCGCCTACCACCCGGCGAACCTGGCCGCCGACGTCGCCGTTGCGGTCGAGCGCCTGGCCCCCTCCGCCCGGATGGTGGTCGGCATGTCGCTCGGTGGGCTCACCTCGATGGTGCTCGCCGCGACCCGGCCCGACCTCGTCCGGTCGCTCGTGATGGTCGACATCACCCCCGGGGTGAACGGCCAGAAGGCCAAGGCCGTCATCGACTTCGTGAACGGCCCGCAGACCTTCGCCTCGTTCGACGACCTGCTCGCCCGCACGATCGAGCACAACCCGACCCGCTCGGAGTCGTCGCTGCGCCGCGGCATCCTGCACAACGCGCACCAGCTCGACGACGGCAGCTGGGCGTGGCGCTACGACCGTGGCGCCCATGCGCGGTCGTCCACCGACGACGCGCCGCCCACCGACGCGCCCAACCCGCTCTGGGAGGTGCTCGCCGCCGTGAGCTGCCCGATCACGCTCGTGCGGGGCGGGGCGTCCCCGGTGGTCGACGACGACGACGTCGCCGAAGCGCGCCGCCGGCAGCCCGCCATCGACGTGGTGGTGATCGACGGCGCCGGCCACAGCGTGCAGGGCGACCGGCCGGTCGAGCTCGCCGCGCTCCTGGCCGCGAAGCTGGCCTGATCAGCGCACGGTCGGGATCAGCTCGACCCGGCGCTCGAGCACCTGCTCGAGCAGGTCCTTGCGCTCGTTGGCGGCGTACAGCTCGAGCGCGATGTCGGCGTCGTTCGGGTGCACGTGCAGCACCACGCGCTTGTCGTGGATGTCGGCCGACACCCGTGCCACGCGGCGCTCGTGGCACCGGTCGAGGCCGATCGCCACCCGCAGGATCGACGCCAGGGTGCGGACCCGCCGCTGGTCGGCCGGATCGAGGGCGGCGAACTCGGGGTGCGACGCCTTGGGGCTGCTCTTGCGGTGGTACCGGGCGATCTGCGCGATGAGCTCGATCTCGTGGTCGGTGAGCCCGGCGAGCTCGCTGTTGCGGATCACGTAGTACGAGTGGAGGTGGTGCTTGGTGTGGGCCACCACGAGCCCGACGTTCGCGAGCAGCGCGCCCGCCTCGAGCAGGTCGCGGTCGGCCGGCGTCATGTCGTGCAGCGGCTGCAGCGCGTCGAACAGCTCGAGGGCGAGCCGGGCCACCTGCGCCGAGTGGGCCGGGTCGTCGTCGCACCGATCGAGCAGCAGGCGCACGCTGCGGCGCGCGACGTTGCGGAGGTGGTGCTGCCCGGCCGCGGCGCCGGCGCGCCGCTCGATCGTGTCGAGCAGGACGCCGTCGCGCAGCGCACCCTCGCCGTAGGTGAAGCCGTCGACCCCGAACCGGTCGGCGAGCTCGTCCAGGATGATCGCGCCGGCGGGTGCGATGTCGACCCGGTTCGAGTCGAGGCCGGCGAGCTTCGCCCGCGCCGACGGCGTGCGCGCCGCGGTGAGCGACGCGGTGACGGCGGCGAGGTCGTCGCGGGAGAAGTCGAAGCAGTTGTAGGTGCGCAGCGGCTCGCCGCCGTGGCGCGCCTGCACCATGTGAGCGATCGTCTCCGCGGTGCCCGACGACGCGACGGCGACGTCGAAGCCGAGCTCGTCGGCCTCGCGCTCGAAGTGCGTGAGCACCGACCGCACGTAGCTGCGGCACGCCGCGACGGCCTTGCCGGAGAGCTCGCCACCCGGGAAGAAGCGGTCGGTGAGGCGGACCGCGCCGAGCTTGAAGCTGCGTGCCGCGAGCAGCTCGCCGCGCTCGCCGATGACGACCTCGGTGGAGCCGCCACCGATGTCGACGACGAGCGCCCGCTTCTCGTAGACCGGCACGGTCTGCAGCACGCCGAGGTGGATGAGCCGGGCCTCCTCCAGACCGGAGATGACCTCGATCTCGATGCCGGCCTCGTCGCGGGCCCGGCGCAGCAGCACCTCGGCGTTCTCGGCCTCCCGGGTGGCGCTCGTGGCCACCGCCCGGATCTCCTGGGCGCCCGCGCTCTCGGCGATGCGCCGCATGCGCCGCATGCACGCCACGGCCCGCTCGATCGCGTCGGGCGCCAGCTGCTTCATGTCGGTGCCGCCGTGACCGAGCCGCACCATCTCCTTCTCGCGTGTGATCACCTCGAACCCCTCGCCGCCGGTGTGGCGGGCCACGACGAGGTGGATGCTGTTGGTGCCGATGTCGAGGGCGGCGAGCAGGTGGTCGGAGTCGGCAGTCATGGGTGGTCAGTCGTCGAGGAGCGGCCGGCAGGCGTCGAACCCGCCGAGCACTCCGGTACGGAACCTAGTGGTCTTCTCGACGGGGCTGCCCACGACGTCGTCGTCGACCCCGGCGTCGGCGAGGCGGATGGCGGCGAGCGCCGCTTCGTCGAGGTCACCGGGCGATGCCGCCCCGAGGCCGTCACCCTCGTCGGGTCGCGGTGGTCGCGGGAGCATGTCGAGGCCGTAGGCGCCGGCGAGGCAGTCGTTGGCGAGCGCGCGCGCCTCGCCCTCGAGATCGGAGCCGAGCAGCGACTGCACCGCCTCGGCCCAGCCGACGGCGAGCAGGTAGCCCACCGCGAAGTCGGCACGACCCTCGATCGGGTCGTCGTACAGCCGTCGGGCGGCCTCCTGCTCCACGAGCACCGTGCCCTCGGCACCGCACCAGGCCACACCGGTGACCGGCTCCACCAGGTCGCCGGCGCACGCGTCGTCGCCGAGGTCGTCGATCGGGACGAGCACGAGCGGTTCGAACCGCTCGCCCAGCTCGAAGCCCCAGTAGCCGTTCAGCGTGTCGGCCACGAGCGGCCCGATGGCGCCCTCGTCGAAGCCGAACGGCAGGTCGCCGTCGTTGCGGGCGTCGACCTCGCTGAGGAACTCGTTGGGGACGAGGGGCAAGGGGTCGTCGAGCAGCTCGGCGCAGCGCTCGACACCGTCGCGGTAGCCCTCCTGGAACGCACCGATCCGGTCGAACGCCGAGCCGTGGCCGTTGCCCGAGAGCGGGTCGGTGCCGATCGGGTCGCGCACCGCGATCATCGCCACCAGTGCCGCTCGCAGGTCGTGGTCGGTGAAGTCGACGAGCGCCGAGCCACCGGTGGTGACGCGCCGCATCCACGCGCCGGCGAAGCAGTCGGCCTGCTGCTCGCCGTACACCACGGGCAACCCGCGGGCGAGCTCGCCGGCGCGCTCCTGCACGGCGTGCCCGTACTCGTGGGCGAGCACCACCGGCACGGTGGCCGGGCCCACCTGGGCCGTGAGCTCGGCGAGGAACCCGTCGGGGCCGGCGTCGTACACGATCGAGTCGTCGTCGGGGCAGTAGACGGCGCCGAACTCGACCACCTCGGGGTACCCGATCGGCTCGCCGCAGCCGGGGATCGTCAGCAGGTCGGGGGTGGCACCGAGGACGGTCGCGACGGGCTCCCAGGCGAGGCCGTACACCGCCGGGAGCTCGACGCTCCACCAGGCCTCCAGATCGGCGACCGCGGCCTCGGCGAGGTCGTCGGCGTCGGCGACGGCGCTCGACGACAGGCGATCGGCCCGCTCGGCCACCGCGTCGGGCCGGGTGCCGCACGCAGCCAGCGGTGCGACGACGACCACGATCGCGGCGAGTGCGATCCGGCTCACGGCATGACGCTGCGGAGCTCCGCGATCTCGTCGCCCTGGGAGTCGGCGATCGAGGCGGCGAAGCTGCGCGTCCGGGCCTCGGCTGCGTTCTCGGCGGCGAACGTCGCCATCTCGATCCCGCCGGTGTGGTGCGCCACCATGAGATCGAAGAACAGCTGGTCGGCTTCGGGCCCACTCGCCGCCGCCAGCGCCTCGAGCTCGTCGGAGCTCGCCATGCCCGGCATCTGGCCGACCTCGGCGCTCATGCCCATCCAGCCCATCGCCGTGTCGCCCAGGTTGGCCTCGTCGGCCCCGTACCAGCGGAGCATCTCGATCATCCGGCCGATCTCGAGCGCCTGGCCGAACTGGATCGAGCGGGCGATCACGACGAGCTCGGGGTTCGTGTCGGGGAGCTGCACGAAGATGTCGCTCATCAGCACCGCCTGCTCGTGGTGCTCGCGCATGTCCTGCAAGAAGCCGATGTCGACCTCGTTCGGCGACGGCTCGGCGTTGGCGTCACCGATCAGCCAGCCCACCATC
>JALOLG010000116.1 GCA_025456105.1 Ilumatobacteraceae bacterium
CCGACCGGGCCGCCGGGTGCTCCCGCACGGACGAGCAGGAAGCAGCTGGAGCACAGCGTCTCGTCGGCCCGCTTCGGCTGGAGTCGGTCACCGGGCTCGCTGCGGTCGTCGGGCGCTTCGTCCTCTTCCTCGTCGTCCTCGTCGTCGGCAGCCACCATCCGATCCTTGAGGATGGTGTCGAGGTCGGCCTCGACGTCGTCGGGGCTGAGGAGATCGTCGTCGTCGTCCTCCTCCTCGTCGGCCGGGCGGCGGCGTCGCGCCGTCGTGGTGCCGGCGCCCTCGTCCTCGTCGTCCTCGTCGTCCTCGTCGACGACGGCAGCATCGTCGTCGTCGTCGAGATCCTCGATCTCGTCGACCTCGAGCTCGTCGCTGTCGAGCTCGTCGACGTCGGGCTCGTCGTCG
The DNA here is from genome assembly GCA_025456105.1 of Ilumatobacteraceae bacterium. GTDB lineage: Bacteria > Actinomycetota > Acidimicrobiia > Acidimicrobiales > Ilumatobacteraceae. The sequence goes on from JALOLG010000116.1 coordinate 403, forward strand.
GGCTCCAGGTCGTCGATGACCGGGTCGTCGTCGAGGCTCACGTCCTCGGGGTCGCGGATGTCGTCGTCGTCAGCAGCCATCTTCGTCACGTTCGCAGTCGGTCTGGTCTCGGTCGCGCCGGACTCTAGGCTCCCGACCCGCGAGGACTCCGCTCCCGATGTGTGACCTCGGTCACAGGCCAGCGCTCAGGGGCCGGCGCGACGTGACTCCGCCCGCCGCTCGGCCGCCAGCCGCTCGAGCTCGGGGGCATCGGTGGTGAGGTGCGTCATCGCCGCCGCGACGGCGTGGTGGCCGGCCTGCTCGGCGATCAGGCGGTGCATCTCGAGTGCCACCCGCCGGTACGCCGGGTGGCCCTGCGGCGACGACCGCAGCTCGAGCAGGTGGATCGCCTCACGGGCGTTGAACTGCATGACGTAGCGGATCCGGTACGCCATGGCGACGGCGTAGCCGGCTTGCTCGGGGAAGTCGGCGCGCAGCGCGTCGTGCAGGGCTGCCGATCGGTCCATCGCGGCATCGAAGCGGTCGGTGAGCCCGGCGTCGTGGACGAGCTCGGGCCGGACGAAGCCGTGGTACGGGGTGAGTCGCTGCCACTCGATCGTGAGCAGCCGGTGGCGCTGGAGATCGCGGAACGCGCCGTAGTCGGACAGCACGTCGAACCGGTAGCCCACCCGCTCGAACGCGCGCCCCGGCTTGTGGCGACGGTTCTCCCGCTCGCCGACGTACGCCCGGAGGAGCGCGACCCGGTCGTCGACGCCGAGCTGGCGCACCCGCCGCAGCACCTCCTGCTCGGGGAGCGCCGCGTGCGGGTAGCAGACGGCGGCGAGCAGCTTGTCCTCCGCATCCGGGTCGAAGTCGACGAGGGTGACCTCGGCCGCCGGCTCCACGGGCGCGTCGCCGAAGAGCCGGTCGACGATGGCCGCGGTGTCGGTGCGGGTGGCCTCCAGGTAGCCGCTCCACGCCCCGCCCCGGTCGGCGAGGTCGACTCGTCGCAGGAAGCTCGGGATCACCTTGCGCAGCTCGAACAGCATGAGGTCGGCGTATGCCCGGGCCTCGGGGAGCGGGTGCGCGCGCATCCGCAGCAGCAGCGCCTCGTACGCCTGGCCGGAGCCGTAGATGCCCACGTTGGAGAGCGCACCGGCCGGGAGCATGCCGCGCACGGCGTCGAGCGCCTTGGCCCGGGTGGCCTGCCGGTACACGAACTCGCTGTCGTCGGGATCGCGCGGCACGGTGGCGCGGACGTGGTCGGTCACGGCGTCGACGGCATGGCTGTACGCGTCGAACAGCCGGTCCATGTCGCCGACGTAGCGGGTGCCGAACCGACTGGCCAGCACGGCCGGGTCGCGGTGGTAGCGGTACCGGCCGGCGAGGCGCGAGTCGTAGGCGATGTACCTCGTGCTCTGCTCGAGGTAGCTCATGAGCCGTCCCCACTCGAGGATCTTGGTGAGCAGGTTCGACGCCTGCTCGCACGCGAGGTGGACGCCACCGAGCTGGGCCACCGAGTCGTCGCCGTACTCGAAGAACACCCGCTCGTACAGCTCCTCGGCCCGGGCCAGCCCGACGGTGGCGTCGATCGACCGGTCGCCCTCGATGTCGAGCTCGCCGACGAACTCGTCGAGGAAGAGCCGCCGGAGGCTCTTCGCGGAGCGGCTGTAGCGGGCGAACAGCGCGCCCTTGACGACCTCGGGGAGGTTCACGAGCGCGAACACCGGGCCGTCGAGGTTGGTGAAGTAGCGCCGCAGGACGTCGGCCTCGGCAGGCGTGAACTCCTCCGGGGCGTAGACCGTCACGAGGGACCATCGTACGGGCCGGAGGGTGCCCGGCCCGGGATCCCGGTCAGTGCCGCAGGACGATCTTGCCGAGCTGCTGGCCGGCCTCGAGCCGGGCGAGCGCGGCCGGGTAGTCGTCGAGCGGGAGCACCCCGTCGACGTGGATCGCGAGGCCCTGCTCGACGAGCCGGGTGAGCTGGGCGAACTCCTCGTAGCTGCCCATCGTCGATCCGATGATCTCGAACTGCTTGAAGAACAGCCGCGGCAGGTTGAGCTGCACGGTCGGCCCGGACGTGCCGCCGCACACCACCAAGCGGCCACCGGGGCGCAGCGACCGCACCGACTGCTCCCAGGTGGCGGGGCCGACCGACTCGATCACCACGTCGGCCTCCACGCCCCAGCGCTCCGACGCCGAGTCGACCACCGCCGAGGCGCCCATCGCCAGCGCCTGCTCGCGCTTGGCCGCATCCCGGCTGGTGGCCACGACCTCGCAGCCGAGGTGTCGAGCCAGCGCGAGGGCGGCGCACGAGACGCCTGAGCCGATGCCCACGACGAGCACCGTCTCGCCGGGCTCGACCCGGGCGCGCCGCAGCATGCGCAGCGCCGTCAGCGAGGCGAGGGGGTACGCGGCGCACTCCTCCCAGGTGCGACCGGCCGGACGGCGCACGACGTTGCGGCCCGGCGCGACGGCATGGGTGGCGTGCCCACCCCAGCAGTGCTCGCCGTAGATCATGAAGCCAGGTCCCATCGGCGAGTCGTCACCGAGCGCCACGATGTCCTCGACCGGTGACACCCCCGGGTTCACCACCACCTCGTCGCCGGGCGCCACGTGGCCGACGAGGCGCCCGACCTCGGTGACGACGCCGGCCACGTCGCACCCGGGGACGTGCGGGAGCGGTGGCTTCGGCATCCCCCGGGTGACCCACAGGTCCATGTGGTTGAGCGCGCTCGCCACCACCTCGATGCGCACCTCGTCGTCGCCGAGCTGCGGCGGCTCGATCGTGCCCCACCGATAGGTGCCGGGTGATTCGTCGAGGATCCAGGCGTCCACGGGTGCTCCGTTCCGGGTCGGGGTGTCTCGCCCGGTCAGAGGTGGAGCGAGACGGCGTCGGGCAGGACGGTAACGCGCAGCGACCGCGTGGGGCCGAGCCGTCGGCCGTCGAGCCACACGGTGAGCGGCGAGGCGAAGGTCCAGGATGCCGACGGCCGGGATCGCGTCGAGATCGCGGGGTGCGGCAGGAACGTCCCGGTCGGGAGTCGCCGGCGGGCGGCCCAGCGCTGGCGCATCGGCATCGACGGGTCGACCTCGACGATCTCGGCCCGGCCGTCGTTCGGGTGGTTGCGGGGCGCCACTGACCAGGCCCCGAGGTGGTCGGTGTTCATCACGGCCACGATCGGGCCTCGCCACCACCCGGTCGGGCCCGGCCGCCGTGCCACCACGTGGGCCACCGCGACCTGGCGGGCGCCGTCGAGCTCGACGTCGAGCACGTCGACCGGGACGCAGCGCACCACGGAGCCCGTCGTCGTGGGTGCACCCAACGTGCGATGGAGGTCGCCGCCGGCGACAGCGAGCGGGCGCTGCTCGTGGGCCGCGAGCGCGGCGGCCAGCGCAGCGTCGTCGGGCACGACGAGGAGATCGGGTGGCCGTGCCACCTCGCTCCCCCACTCCTCGCCCGGCCGGATGGTCATCGGGTGACGACGGACGAGTCGGCGACCACGCCGCGGAACGCGAGCCGGACGGCCTCGGCGGCCGCGGCGCGTGTGGCGGGGTCCTGGGCCACCACGGCGATCTGGCCGAGCAGGTCGATGAGCTGCTTGACGGTGCGGACGAAGTCCCCGCCGGTCAGCTCCTCGGCGCCCACCACCTCGGCGAAGCCCTCCCCCGCCACCCAGGCGTGCGCCACCGCGAGGAAGGTGGCGTCGGGCGGGCGGTGCTCGGCGATCCCGCGGGCGCGCTCGAGGTGGAGCAGGCGCTCGCTCAGCTCGGCGAGCTCGCGGAACCGACGCCGGACGTCGGTGGACGGGAACCAGGGCGGTGGCGGCTCGTCGGGACTGCGGTGCTCGTACACGAGCGCCGACACGAGGCCGGCCAGCTCCGCGGGCGCCAGGCCGTCGAGCAGGCCCGCCCGGACCGCCTCCACCACCAGCAGGTCGCACTCGTGGAACGTGGCCGCGAGCATCTCCCCGGGCGGTCGCAGGCGCCACGCCCGCAGGTCGACGTAGCCCAGGTCGTCGAGCAGGCCGAGGACGGCGTCGAACTCGTCGGAGAGCGAGTGGGTGCGCGACGTCGCGCGCGCGGTGAGGGTGGCGATCTCGCGCTCGACCCGCTCGGCGTGCGTGGCGGCGCGGAGCCGGTCGCGCAGATCGGGGTCGTGCTCCACCGGGTGCGGGCCGTGTGCGAGCGAACCCCGGCCGGTGTCGTCGGCGTCGTCGTCGGGCGAGCGCGCCTCGGCGAGCCGCTGGTGGTCGAGCTTGGCGGTGCGCAGGCGCCGGGCGACCTCGCGGCGGTACTCGGCGCGGTTCGGCGCGAACACGCTGGGGAGCCCGACGGTGCCGATGGCGACGGGCGGCTGGCTGAAGTCGCGGGCGTCGAGCTGCAGGCGATCGCCGCCGACGGTGATCGTGGTGATCTTCATCCCGTCCTTGCGCCGCGCGCTGGCGATGACCGCGGCGGGTCCGCGGTACGGGCCCTTGCGGGCGTAGACGACGGTGCCCGGCCGGAGCTTCATGAGCGCGAGCTCGCGGACGTCGTCGCGCGCCGGGCCGACCGACGGCACCTGGCTGCGCTGGCGCCGGTAGTCGTCGATGTCGCCGTAGGGGCTGCGCGCCTCCTCGCGCAGCGCAGCCAGCCGTGCGCGCTGCCGGTCGAGCCGCGCTTCGACCCGCACGATCTCGCGGTCGGCCTGGAACTGCGCGAACGACAGGTCGAGCAGGTGGTGGGCCTCGACGTCGGAGTACGAGCGGACCAGGTTGGCCGCCATGTTGTACGTGGGCCGGAACACCGACCGGAGGTGGAACGACGTGCTGGCCGCCAGGTCGGCGACCTGGTCGAAGCGCACGAACGGGCTCCACAGCACGAGCGCGTAGCCGATCTCGTCGATGCCCCGGCGCCCGGCGCGCCCGGTGAGCTGGGTGAACTGCCCGGGGGTGAGCTGATCGTGGCGGTCGCCGGTGAACTTGGTGAGCTTCTCGATCACGACGCTGCGGGCCGGCATGTTGATGCCGACGGCCAGCGTCTCGGTGGCGAAGACCACCTTCACCAGCCCTTCGGCGAAGCAGCGCTCGACGACCTCCTTGAACGGCGGCACCATCCCGGCGTGGTGCGCGGCGATGCCCGCCTCGAGCTGGGACGCGAAGCGCTGGAAGCCCAGGACCTCCAGGTCGTCGGCGTCCAGGTCGCGGAGCCGGTCGTCGATGATCTCGCGGATGCGTCGCTGCTCGTGCGGCTCGGTCAGCACCACACCGGCGTCGCGGCAGGCGAGCGCCGCCTCGTCGCACTGGTTGCGGCTGAAGATGAAGTAGATCGCCGGCAGCATGGAGCGATCGGCGAGCAGCTCGACGACCTCGAGGCGTCCCGGCGTGGCCAGCACCCGTCGCCCGCTGCCGCGCAGGCCGCGCTCGTGCCGGCGACCGGTGCCGCGCCGCACCGCCGACGCGTCGAGGCGCAGCGCGTCGGGGTTGGGCCGGCC
>JALOLG010000117.1 GCA_025456105.1 Ilumatobacteraceae bacterium
CGGTGATGACCGCCGTGCGCACGGTGACCTTCTGGTGCATCTCGACGCTGAGGTGCTCGCGGTCGAGCGTGTCGATGTGCACCAGATGCTTGGCCAGGATGATGCCCTTCGCGTTGTTCGACGTGAGCAGGTGGAGCTTCGTCGGTGACGCCGCGAGCACGATCACCGGCGGGAGGTCGCCGGCACTGCCGGCGATGTAGCCGGCCGCCGCGCCGGCACCCGCACCGACGCCCTGCGCCAGGTCGCCACCGACAGCGTCGCCGAGCACCGACCCGGCTGCCGCACCCACGGCCACCTTCCACGTCAAGCCCTTGGGCTGGAAGTCGCCCGCCACGACGATCTCGGGGTCACCGGTCGCCTCGCGGGAGAGGTCGAGGAGCTTCTGCTTCAGATCCATGTCGGCACCGTACCGTTCGTCAGGAGCCGAGGTCCGTGGGTCGCGAGCGCCGAGCAGCGATCACCAGCGCCCCGCCGGCCAGCAGCGCCGCGGCGGCGAGCATCAGGCCCGTGTCCGACGAGCCCGTCTGGGGCAGCCCGGCCGCGGCCGTCGTCGTCGGTGCTGCGGTGGTGGCGGGCGCGGTCGTCGTGGCCGCCGCCGTCGTCGTGGTGGCGGGCAACGTCGTGGTGGTCGTCGTGGTCGACGGAGGCGGCGGCGCGACGACGTTGGTCGTCACGAGCGCCTGGTTGTCGGTCCCGTCGGGATCCTGGACGTTGGTGTTCGACGTGAAGGTCTCGCCGTCGCCGACGAGGGCCGTACCGACGGCTGCGTCGGCGGCGACCTGCACCGTGACGGTCACCGTCAGGGTGGCACCGTTGGCGAGGTCACCCAGCGAAGTGCACAGGACGGCGTCAGCCGCCACGTTGCACGACCCACCCACCGAGGGCACGGCGGCGGTGAAGGCTCCGGCGCTGGACGGCGTCAACGTGATCCCGAACTCGGTCGACAGCGCCGCATCGGGCCCGTTGTTGGTGATCGTTGCCGTGATGTCGTAGGTGCCGGCGGCCAGCACGGTCGCCGGCGCGGTCATCGTCAGCGCGAGATCGGCCTGCGCGACCTGCGCATGGGCAGTGCCTCCTGCAGCAGCGAGGCCCGCTGCCAGCAGTGCTGCCACGGTGAGTCGCCGACCGAGCCGGCGTGAGGGGTCTGCATCCATGAGAAGAACCTTTCCTGAGAAGATTTCGACACCGAACCGTAGCAGTGCTCGGAGATCCCGACCAGGCCATGGCTCGCGGACGCTCACTACGGTGACCTGCCGATGACCCGCACGCAGTTCGGCACCTTCCTCGCGCCCCACCACCCCACCGGCGAGCACCCCACGCTGATGTTCCAGCGCGACCTCGACCTCGCCGCTCACCTCGACCGCCTCGGGTTCGAGGAGTTCTGGTGCGGCGAGCACCACTCCTCGGGCTGGGAGACGATCGCGTCACCGGAGATGTTCCTCGCCGCGGCCGGGCAGGTGACCCACACGATCCGCCTCGGCACCGGCGTGATCAGCCTCCCGTACCACCACCCGTTCAACGTCGCCCAGCGGATGGTGCAGCTCGACCACATGACCCGCGGTCGGGCGATGTTCGGCTCCGGCCCGGGCGCACTGCCGTCCGACGCCCGCACCCTCGGCATCGACCCGATGGTGCAGCGCGACCGCCAGGACGAGGCGCTCGGCGTGATCACCCGCCTGCTCCGCGGCGAGCCGCGCTTCACCTACGAGTGCGACTGGTTCCAGCTCCACGACGCCGAGCTCCAGCTGCTGCCGCTCCAGGAGCAGATGCCGATGGCGACCGCCTCGTCGATCTCCCCGTCGGGCATGCAGCTCGCCGGCAAGTACGGCATGGGCGTGCTGTCGATCGCGTCGAACTCGACGGCCGGCATCCAGGCGCTCCCCACCCAGTGGCAGTTCGCCGAGGACGCCGCTCGCGAGCACGGCCAGACGGTCGACCGCCGGGAGTGGCGCGTCCTCATGGCGTGGCACCTCGCCGAGACCCGCGAGCAGGCCCGGGCCGAGGCCGTGCACGGGTTGCACCGCTGGCACAACGAGTACAACGTCTGGACGCTCGGGCGGCCGGGGGCCACCCACGTCGACGACGCATGGGAGCTCCTCGACCAGACCGTGGGTGGTCCGAACGGTGCCGCGGTCGTCGGCACGCCCGACGACCTCGTGGCCGCGATCCGCCACCTGCAGGAGATCACCGGCGGGTTCGGCGTGGTGCTCGGCTTCGCCCACGACTGGGCCGACCGCGAAGCCACCCTGCGCTCGTGGGAGCTCGTGGCCCGGTACGTCATCCCCGAGATCAACGGCTACACGCAGCGGCTGCGCGACTCGCAGGCGTACCTCAACGCCAACCAGGCCGAGCTCATGGCCGGCGCCGGCGCGGCGGTGATGAGCAAGATCATGTCGCACCAGGGCGCCGCCGCCGCGATGGCCACCACCATGCAGCAGATGGCCGAGCGCGCCGCCAGCACCAGCGAGCCCGAGCAGACCGAGTTCCGCCCCGGTGGTGGTCTGCCCGGCTCGTGACGCCAGCACCTTGACGGCGGGCCCGACCACACCTACGTTCGTAGTGATCACTACAGACTGAGGGGTGCGTGATGGGTGACGGGGGACCAGTCGAGCTCGCGACCGTGGAGGCGTTCCTCGACGCCTTCGCCGTCATGGACTTCGACACCGCGCTCGCACTCCTCGCCCAGGACGTCGAGTACACGAACGTGCCGATCGGGACCGTGCGAGGACACGCCGGTGTCCGACAGGTGCTCGAGCCGTTCTTCGCGCCGATCCACGAGAACGAGTTCGTCCACCTCCGTCAGGCGGCCACCGGCCCGGTGGTGTTCGTCGAGCGACTCGACCGACACCGCCTCGACCACGGATGGCGCGAGCTGCCGGTGAACAGCGTGTTCGAGGTGCACGACGGCGTCATCACCGTGTGGCGCGACTACTTCGACCTCGCGACGGCCGCGAAGATCCACGACCCCGACGCATCATGACGCCGCCGTTCCTCCGCACACCCGACGCCGGCTTCGACGGACTGACCGACTTCCCGTACGAGCCGCACCACCTCGACCTCGACGGTCTGCAGATGCACTACGTCGACGAGGGGCCGATCGACGCGCCCGTCGCGCTGCTGCTGCACGGCATGCCCACGTGGAGCTACCTCTACCGCTCGATCATCCCGCCGATGCTGGCGGCCGGGTACCGGTGCGTCGCCCCCGACCACATCGGGTTCGGCCGCAGCGACAAGGTCACCGACCCGGCCTGGTACGACATCGACCGCCACACCCGCAACCTCACCCGCCTGATCGAGGCGCTCGACCTGCGCGACATCACGATCTTCGTGCAGGACTGGGGCGGACCGACCGGGCTCGCCCAGGTGGCGACGATGCCGGACCGCTTCGCACGTCTCGTGATCATGAACACCTGGCTGCACCACGAGGGGTACGAGTACTCGCCCGCGATCCGCAGCTGGATCGCCCAGAACGAGCCGGGCGGGATCTTCCGCGACAACATCCCCGACCACTTCGGCTGGGGCACGCTGATGGCGGTGGCCACGCGGCGCGCCGCACCCCAGGACGCGCTGTTCCCGCTCCTCCAGGGCGGGACCGCGACGCTGTCCGCGGCGGCCGAGGCCGTGCGGCGCGGCTACGACGCCCCGTTCGCCGGACTCGGTGCCGACGGCGTCACCGGACCGCGCCAGTTCCCGCTGTGCATCCCCGTCCGCGACCACGCCCGGGGTGCCGGCGACGCACAGGCCCGGCACTTCGCCGCCATCAACGCGACCGAGCTGCCGGTGCACTTCGTGTGGGGGCTCGCCGACGACGTGTTCACCGGCGAGTGGGGCCGCCGCTGGCACTCGCTGATCCCGCACGCCACGTGGGACGCCTTCGACGACGCCGCCCACTTCCTGCAGGACACCCACGGCGAGCGCATCGCGGAGATCGTGCTCGCGCACGCAGCGTCGAGATGACCGTCAGTCGTCCTTGAGGGCGACGGCGTTCGGTGTGACGTTCATCTTCGGCTCGTACTCCGCCAGCTCGATCACCTCGGCCTCGCGAACGAACGTCGCGCGCAGCTCGGCCCGGCAGTCGTCGCACGGCCCGTAGAACCTCGCCGTCACCGTGCGCGAGCAGCGCGGGCAGGCGAACTCGGGCAGGGCCTCCATCCCGGCGAACCTACCGCGCCTCACCCGACCATCTCGGTGACATCGGTTGCGGGAACCGCAACGATCGTCACCGAGATCGGCTCTCAAGCGTCGTCGGTGGAGCGGAGCATGCGACCGGCCAGCTCGCCGGTGTGCTCGCCGTGCTCCATGAACACCCGGCCGTTCACGACCGTGGCGTCGTAGCCGGTCGCCCGCTGCACGTAGCGGCCGGCGCCGTGCGGGAAGTCGTGCACGAACTCGGGCTGGTGCAACGTGAGCGCATCGACGTCGATCACGTTGAGATCGGCGAACGCACCCGGCACCAGGCGACCGCGGTCGCGGATGCCGAACAGATCGGCCGTGTCGGAGGTGAGCCGACGCACTGCCTCCTCCACCGACCAGCGCTTGCGCTCGAACACCCAGTAGGTGAGGAAGAACGTCGGCTGGCTGGCATCCATGATCTGGCCGACGTGGGCACCCGCGTCGGCCAGGCCGAGGGTGACGAGTGGGTCGTCGAGCATCTCCTCCACCGCGTCGAGGCGCTGGTTGAGGAAGGGCAGGTTGCACACCAGCGCCCCGTCGGTCTCGAGCAGCAGCTCGATGTAGGCGCCTGCCGGGCTGACGCCGCGCTCCACGGCGATCGCCGCCAGCGACGACGCCGGGTCGCAGTCGTAGCGGGCCGGGCCGTTCGGCGGGAGCACGAACAGCTGCGAGAGGTCGATCGGCGAGCCGTGCATGTCGGCCTCGGCGATCAGGTTCTGCCGGAACGACGCATCGCGGATGGCCTGCATCTTGCGGCCGTTGGTGAGCTCGCGAAGCTGCTTCCACGACGGCGCCCGATCGAAGGGGGTGCGCGACTCCAGGCCGAACAGCACGCCGACACCCCGTGCGGTCGTCTGTGGTCGGAGGTCGGCGCCACGCGAGTTCTCGTCCTTCGCGAACTCGATCACCCGCTGGTACAGGTCGGGGCGGCGGTCGCTCTGGGTGAGCCCGAAGCTGAAGGGCCGGCCGGTGCGACGACTCGCCTCGCCCATCCAGGCCAGCTCGGCGCGGGTGCTCGTGTAGTCGGCGTCGTCGCGCTCGCCGAGGCGCATCGCACCCTCGAACACGCCGGCGCCGTGTCGGCCGAGCACCTCGGCCAGCGCGATCAGCTCGTCGGGCGCCGCCCAGGTGCCGGGCACCGGCCGTCCGTCGGGCACCTTGTGCAGCAGCGTGCGGCTCGTCGACACGCCGAGGGCGCCGCGCCGCATCGCCTCGTCGAGCAGGTCGGCCATCGCGGCGACGTCGTCGGGGGTGGCCGGGTCCTCGTCGAGCCCGCGCTCACCCATCACGTACGTGCGCAGCGCGCAGTGCCCCACCAGCCCGCCGACGTTCGGCCCCTTCGGCAGGCGGTCGATCGAGTCGTAGTAGTCGCCGTAGGTCTCCCAGTCCCAGGGCAGCGCGTCGAGGATCGCCGCGCGCGGGATGTCCTCGACCGACTCCATCATCTCGGCGAGCAGCTCGCGGTCGGCCGGCCGGCACGGAGCGAACGTGACGCCGCAGTTGCCCATCACGACGCTCGTCACACCGTGGAAGGCGCTCGAGGTGCCGATCGGGTCCCAGGCGATCTGCGCGTCGAGGTGCGTGTGGATGTCGACGAAGCCGGGCGTCACCATGCGATCGGTGGCATCGATCACCCGCCGGGCCGAGCCCGTGAGGCGCTGGTCGATCTCGACGATCCG
>JALOLG010000118.1 GCA_025456105.1 Ilumatobacteraceae bacterium
GCCATGCACCGAGCGGTGGCGCACCTCCTCGCGGACCGCTTCGGTGCGCTCCAGGCCAGCGCCGCTGCGGCCGGTGTCGGCGAGCTCCCGTCGCGCTTCGTGCTCGCTGGGCACTCGGCCGGCGGGAACCTCGCCGCAGCCGCGGCCGGGCTGCTGACCGGGACCGGGCCGGGTGATGGTCCGGGGCTGGACGGGCTCTGTGGGGTGGTGATGTTCGACGGGGTCGACCACCAGGGCGCGACCGGTCTCGCGCTCGATCGGCTCAGCGGCGCGGCGCACCGCCCGGTGTGGACGATCGCCGCGCCGGACTCGCGGTGCAACGCGAACGGCAGCGGCACCAGGGTGCTGCAGGCGAAGCGACCGGACGAGTTCGTGGGTGTGCGGCTCTCGACCGGCAGCCACATCGATGCGGAGGGACCTGACGCCGGCCGGCTCGCCGAGCTGGTGTGCGGCGCACCGACTGGAGCGAACGTCGACGCGGTGCGAACGATCGCGGCCAACTGGATCGGTGCGCTCCTCGCTGGACGACCTGAGACGGCGCTCTTCACCGATCCTGCGGGCACCGATCCCGCGCTCGGCACGCCGGCGATCCGCCTCGTGGGTTCGCGGTGACGACGGCTACCCGAGGGCGCGGCGCATCGCGTCGAGGCGGGTGGCCATGATGCGCTGCGACAGGGCGGCGGTGGGGGCGAAGCCCTCCGACGCGTGGTACGCACCGGGGTAGAGGTGCAGCTCGGTGGGCACGCCGGCCTGCACCAGTCGGGCGGCGAACGCGAGGTCCTCGTCGCGGAACAGGTCGACGGTGCCGACGTCGATGAACGTCGGCGGCAGCCCGGCCAGGTCGGTGGCGCGGGCGGGGGCCGCGTACTGGTCGGCCTCGGCGCCACCCAGGTACCAGGCCCACGCCTCGATGTTGGCGGAGCGGTCCCAGATGCCGACGTCGGTGACGAGGTGGCTCGACGGGGTCTCGTTGCGGTCGTCGATCATGGGATAGGTGGCCACCTGCAACGCCAGCGCAGGCCCGCCGTGGTCGCGGGCCATCATCGAGGTCGCGATGCACAGCCCGCCACCGGCGGACGGGCCGTGGATCACGAGCCGGTCCGGGTCGATGCCCAGCTCGGCGGCGTGCTCGGCCGTCCAGCGCAGACCGGCGTAGCAGTTTCGCACTGGCGCCGGGTGCGGGTGCTCCGGTGCGAGCCGGTACTCCACCGACACCACCGTGCAGCCGAGCTGGTCGCAGAAGGTGATCGCCTGCAGGTCGGACTGCTGCACGCTGCCGAGGACCATCCCGCCGCCGTGGATGAAGTAGAGCCCGCCGGTCGGCCCGGTGACGCTCGTGTTGCGGTACACCCGGACCCACAGGTCTGGGTCGCCGTCGAGGCCCGGCACCGTGTGGTCCTCGGACACGACGTGGTCGGGCCGGGGCGCGTCCTTGGACATCTCGGCCACCACGGCGTCGAGGGCCTGGCGACGGGTGGGGAGGTCGGCGATGGCGTTGAAGCCGCCGGGCATCATCTGCAGGAGGAGGTCGAGGGGGACCCGTGACTCCGGGTCGATCAGATCGCTCGCGGACATGGGCGCACGGTACGCACGGCGTGGCGCGCCCCACGATCTGGGTGACATCCATGGCGGATCCCGCAACGATCGTCACCCAGATCGGCCTGCGGCGCTGGCTACGGTCCGGACGTGGTCGGTGCACCGCCCGACGGGCTCGAGGCCGCCCGGTCCCGCGTGCGGGGCTGCTTGCTGGGTGGGGCGATCGGTGACGCGCTCGGCGCGCCGGTGGAGTTCATGTCGCTCGCCGACATCCGCCGCACGCACGGCCTCGCCGGCGTGACCGGGTACCTGCCGGCGTACGGCCTGCCCGGTGGGGCGATCACCGACGACACGCAGATGACCCTGTTCACGGTCGAAGGGCTGCTGCGGGCGCTCGTGCGCGACACGCACTACGGCATCGTCGACATGGTCGGCATCGTGCACCGGGCCTACCTGCGGTGGCTCGTCACGCAGGGCGAGGCGTGGCCGTCGGCGGCCACGCCACCGATCCCGACCAGCTGGCTCACCGACGAGCCGGGCCTGCACGCCCGGCGGGCGCCTGGCGTGAGCAGCCTGAGCGCCCTTGCGACCGGTCGGCGCGGCAGCGTCGAGAGCCCGATCAACCACTCGAAGGGATGCGGGGCTGTGATGCGATCGGCGCCGTTCGGGCTGATCCGCGACGTGACGCCCTCGCCGTTCGATCTCGCCGTTCGCTGTGCGGTGCTCTCGCACGGACATCCGACCGGCTACCTGAGCGCGGGGTTCCTGGCGGCGACGGTGCACGAGCTCGCCGACGGGGCCGGCCTCGACCGCGCACTCGACGAGGCGACGGAGCAGCTGCGGGCCCGGCCCGACCACGGCGAGGTCCTGCGGGCGGTCGAGCGGGCGCGGGAGGAGGCGGGTCGTCCTGGTGACCCGTCGGCCGAGCGGGTCGAGCAGCTCGGCGCGGGGTGGACGGGGGAGGAGGCGCTCGCGATCGGCGTCTACTGCGCCCTCGTGGCGCCCGATCCGCTCGGTGGGCTCCTGCTCGCCGTCAACCACTCGGGCGACAGCGACTCCACCGGCAGCATCGCCGGGAACCTGATCGGGGTGCAGGTGGGCGAGGCCGGTCTGCCGTCGGGGTTGCTCGCCGACCTCGAGCTGCGCGAGGTGATCACGCGGCTCGCCGACGACCTCGTCGCCGGCTTCCACGGCGGCGCCGCCGGGAGCGAGCACGGCGAGATCACCCCGGAGATCCAGGCGTTCCTCCACCGCTATCCCGGTGCATGACCGACCCCGGGGGCTTCTCGGTGACGATCGCTGCGGAATCCGCAACGGATGTCACCGAGAACGGGCAATGAGGCGTCCCGGGTCAGTGGGCCTGCTGCCAGGGCGGGACGGGGCGCAGGCGCGGGTACCACGGGCTGCGAAGCGGGTCGCCGGGCCGGAGCTGGAGCGAGAGGCCGGGCGTGAGCGGCACGGTCGGCTTGGTGGGTGGCCGGGGCGCGTAGACGATGTCGTCGCCGTACATCCGGATCGTGATCGCCCGTCGACGGGTCTCGGGTCCGGTCGGCCCGCCGCCGTGGAGCACGGCCGGGTGGGCGAGGATCACGTCGCCGGGCTCGAGGTCCCACGACACGATGTCCCACGCCGACCGGTCGGCCTCGATGTCGGGCAGCGGCGGGTACTCGGTGCCGAAGTAGGGGAGCGTCGGGTCCTCGGCGATCCGGCGCGGGTTGAACCCGTCGTAGCGCACCCCGTGGTGCGAGCCGCGCACGTACTCGAGGCAGTGCTCGGCCCGCAGGGGGTCGAGCGTGATCCACGCCGAGGCGATCTTGGTGCCCTCCATCGGCCAGTACGGCAGGTCCTGGTGCCAGGGGGTGCGGCCGCCGCCCGGGCCCTTCACGAACCACTCGTCGGAGTACAGCCAGACGTCGGGGGAGTCGAGGAGGACGGCCATCATGTCGGCGAGCGGCGAGTCGTACATGAAGCGCTGGAGCTCGGGTGACACCTCGGTGTTGCGCACGAGCTCGACGAACTCCTGCTCCGTGCCGTCGTAGAAGAGGTGCTTGGCCTGACCGGCGTCGCGCATCACGCGGTCGAGCCCGAGCTGGAGGAGCAGCAGCCACTCGGGGTGGAGCGCCTCGCGGAGCAGCACCACGCCGTCGCGGGCGTAGGCGGCCCGGACGTCGGGCGTGATCAGTGCGGTCGCCTCGGCGACCGTGGTCGGTGCCCCCACGGCGCCGAACGTAGCGGTGGCGCGATCGACCGAACGAGGTGATGCGGACCGGTCGGCGGTCGGGCAGGCTGGTCGGGACACCCGACGGGAGGACCACGATGGGACTGCTTCGCAACCGAGGCAACGACGAGCCGCACCTGCGCTTCCAGATGCGCGAGAAGCTGATCTCGTTCGGCGACGACTACTGGATCGAGTCCGGTGACGGGCGCCGCTCCTACAAGGTCGACGGCAAGGCGCTGCGCGTTCGCGACACCTGGCGGCTCGAGGACGCCGACGGGAACGAGGTCGCCACGATCCGTGAGCGCAAGCTGTCGCTCCGCGATGCCATCACGATCGAGGTCGGCGGCCGCAAGGCGGTCGTGAAGAAGGCCCTCGTGGGCATCCGCGACCGCTTCAACGTCGAGGTCGAGGGCGGCGAGGATCTGAAGATCCACGGCAACATCGTCGACCACGAGTACGAGATCGAGCGCGACGGCGACACGATCGCCGAGATCTCGAAGAAGTGGTTCCGCGTTCGCGACAGCTACGGCGTCGAGGTGAACGAGCCTGCCGACGTGGTGCTGGTGCTCGCCGTCACGGTCGCGGTGGACGCGCTGTCCCACGACATCGGCTAGCCGCTGTCCGTAGTGTGGGTCGCCGATGAGCGACGATCTGCACCTGGAGGGCGACGACGAGTCGCAGCCGCTGCCGCCCGGCATGCGCTACGAGCACGGCCGGGTGGTTCCCCACCTGACCGTGGAGGAGCGGATCGCCCGCGGCCGGGCCGCGCGCCGCGAGGTGCCGCGGTCGAGCCACGCCGACTTCCGGCCGAGCGAGCACCGACCCGACCCGGTCGATCTGCTCGAGCACCAAGCGATGTCGCGGGTGCCCGAGCTGGTGCCGATCCGCTACGGCCGCATGGTCGCGTCGCCGTTCGCGTTCTACCGAGGTGGCGCGCTGATCATGGCGGCCGACATGGCGGGGACGCCGCGGTCGGGGCTCGTCACCCAGATCTGCGGCGACGCGCACCTCATGAACTTCGGGGTCTACGCGTCGCCCGAGCGGCGCATGGTGTTCGACATCAACGACTTCGACGAGACCCTGCCGGGCCCGTGGGAGTGGGACGTGAAGCGCCTCGCGGCCAGCTTCGAGATCGCCGCTCGAGCCAACGGCTTCTCGGGCAAGGACCGAGCCCGCGTCGTCGCTGCGGTCGTCGAGGCGTACCGGACCGGGATGAGCGACCTCGCCGAGCGATCGAACCTCGACGTCTGGTACGCCCGTCTCGACGTCGAGGACCTGATGCGCGACCTGCGCGATCACATGAGCTCGTCGGCTCGCAAGCGGGTGCAGGCGAACATCGCCAAGGCCCGGAGCCGCGACCGGTTGCAGGCACTCGCCAAGCTCACCCACGTCGTCGACGGTCGGCGTCGGATCATCAGCGATCCGCCCCTCGTCGTGCCGATCGACGAGCTGGCCGGTGACGTCTACTCCGCGGAGCAGATCAACGACCTCGTGCGTGGGGTCATCCGGTCGTACCGCCAGTCGCTGCAGAGCGATCGCCGGCACCTGCTCGAGGAGTTCCAGGTGGTGCACGCCGCTCGCAAGGTGGTGGGCGTCGGCAGCGTCGGCACCCGGGCGTGGATCGCGCTGCTGTCCGGACGCGACGACGACGATCCGCTGTTCCTCCAGGTGAAGGAAGCCCAGCGGTCGGTGCTCGAGGACTTCGCCGGTGCGAGCCGCTACGCAACCAGTGGTGCCCGCGTGGTGCACGGCCAGCACCTGATGCAGGCGTCGAGCGACATCTTCCTCGGATGGGAGCGGATCACGGGGGTCGACGGCGAGACCCGTGACTACTACGTCCGCCAGCTGCGCGACGGGAAGGGGTCGGCCGAGGTCGAGACGATGCGGCCGTCGGGGCTGGCGATCTACGCCAAGCTCTGCGGGTGGACGCTGGCCCGGGCCCACGCCCGCTCCGGCGACCGGATCGCGATCGCGTCGTACCTGGGCACGAGCGATGCGTTCGACCGTGCGCTCGTGGAGTTCGCGGCGGCGTACGCCGACCAGAACGAGCGCGACCACGCCGCGCTGGCGGC
>JALOLG010000003.1 GCA_025456105.1 Ilumatobacteraceae bacterium
CCATCCTCGCGATCCTCATCCGAGTGACGGCGAACTCGGCAGGACTCCTCCTCGCCTGGCCGCTCACCCGCGCCTACGAGGAGGGTCTCGCGCCGCGCACCAACGTCGGCAAGAGCATCGGCACGTGGTTCGACCGGCTCCACCTCGCCCGGGCGTTCCGCTCGCTGCGGTGGACGCACCACGTCCGCCAGCTCGCCCTCGCACGGCTCGGCCCCGCCGGTCGTCGCGTCGGTCGGCTGGATCCGATCATGGACGTCACCAGCATCGCCCTGTGGGTGATCGCCATCCTCGCCGTGCTCGTGCGCCCACCGGCGTGACACCCCCGTGAGAGCCGGGTGCGGGAATCGAACCCGCGACCACATGATTACAAGTCAAGTGCTCTGCCAACTGAGCTAACCCGGCGTCGCACCCAGGCTACGGGACGAGCACGGAGCGCTGTCGCGTCACAGCTCGATCCAGCTCTCGAGCCCGAACGTGGTGATCAGCCGGTACGACAGGCTCGTGGGCAGCGTGTCGGGACGGCTGCAGGCGATCATCGAGATCGTGGTGCCCGGGTGGAACCGGGTGGCGTTGAGGATGTTCGTGGGGCTCGAGTTGGTGATGTCGCGCCGCGCGTAGCGGTACGTGAACTTCCGGCCGTCGGTGGTGGTGAGGTACGCGACGTCGCCCGGGCCGATGAGGTGCTGGTTGCGGATCGGGTTGCGCGACTCGGTGCGGTGGTGGAACAGGCCGACGTGAGCGCCGTTCTGGCCCAGGTCGCCGGTGCCCGTCCAGTGCCACGTGTTGCCGCGGTCGACGACTGCGTACGAGTTGCCGTCGTACACCCACGATGCGAAGCCGATCTTCGGGATCTCGAGGTACCACGGCGGACCCACGGGAGGCGGCGCGGGGTTGGAGTAGCGCACCTGCGGCTGCTCGGGGACGCCCGTGTAGTAGCCGGCGACGTCCATCAGCACGTGCGCGCCCGACTGCGAGTACACCATCACACCCGCGGTGGAGATCTTGGTGATGACGTGGTTGGCGATCGTCTGGCCCTTGGTGTTCGCGTTGAGGTGCGACACGTTGAGCAGGGGTGAGCCGGCCTTCAGCACCGTGAAGAAGCCGGGGTTGAGCGCATCGACGCACGTGACGTTCGCGACGATGCTGGCGGCGCTCATCGTGTGCGCCGGCGGCATGGCGTCGACCACCCACCCCGGCCACACCCGGCCCTTGCGACCCACCGCCCCGCGGGTGTCGAGGAACCGCTGCGGTGCGACCGGCACGAACAGCCCGTCGGAGCTGAACGCGCTCGTGGGCCCCGTGATGTAGCCCATCACGTCGACGATCACGTGCCCGCCGCCGAACGTGAACACGCGGAACCCGCGCCGGCCGTCCGACCTGGTGGTGATGCGCACGAACGCCGCCCCGGCCCGGGTCTCGCCCGGCCCGTTGACGTTGAGGTTCGACGTCTCCGGTGGCGTGGGCTGATCGAACCCGTAGGCGGTGAAGAAGCCCCAGCCGAGCGTGCCCGTGGTGGTGAGGTTGACGACGACCGACGTGGCGTCGGCCGGCACCACCGAGTCGACGAGCACGTCGACCGACGCACGCGGGAACGGCACACCGGTGTTGCGGGTGTCGATCACCCGCTGTGCGAGCGCGAGCGGCACGAACCGGCCGGCCGACACCGGCCCCCCGACCGGCTCGTAGTAGCCGGCGACGTCGACGATGTAGTCGGTGGGCCCGTACGAGGTGAGATCGATGGCGCCCTGCCCCCCGTCGACCCGGCCCAGCGGCACCGTCGCCAGGTTCGCGGCCACCTCGTTGAAGCGGGCCATGTTGAGGTTCGACACGTTCGGGATGCCCGACCCGGCCGGGTAGGCGGTGACGAAGTTGCCGCCCGACTTGTTGACCGCGGTGATCGTGAACACCGCGGCGGTGGCCGACGAGGGGACGCCTGCGGCCGTGACGTAGGCGCGGATGCCGGTGGGCAGCATCCCGAACGGGTAGGCACCCGGGTTGCGGGTGTCGGCGACACGAGTCTGCGGGATCGGCACGAACCGGGTGGCACCGGGCACCGAGGCCGAGGCCACCGTGGGAGGCACGATGCCGGCGAGCGCACCGGCTCCGGCGACCGCACCGACACCGAGCAGGAACCGACGACGGTCGAGCGCTCCCGCGGGCGCGCCGTCAGCCTCGTCGTCCCGTCGCGCCATCACCCGGCGATTCTACGGTGGCGGGCGATCTCGTACACGGCGAGCGCGGCCGCCGTCGACACGTTGAGCGAGCTCAGCCGACCCCGCATCGGGATCGACACCGTGAGGTCGCAGCGCTCGCGCACCAAGCGCGACAGGCCGGGACCCTCGGCACCCAGCACCAGGCAGATCGCCTCGGCAGCGAGGTCGCCCAGCTCGAACAGCGACCGATCGGCCGCGTCGTCGAGACCCACCACCCAGATGCCCGCCTCGCGGATCCGGGCGAGGGCGGCCGGGAGCCCCGGCACCACCGCGATCGGGACGTGCTCGACCGCGCCGGCCGCGGCCTTGGCCACGGTGGGGGTGACGTGCACGGCCCGGTGCCGGGGCACGATCACCCCGTCGGCGCCCGCGCCGTCGCAGCTGCGCAGGATCGCCCCCAGGTTGCCCGGGTCGGTGACGCCGTCGATCGCCACGAGGAACGGGGGACGACCGGGCGTGCGCCGGAGGAAGGTGGCCAGGTCGGCCTCGGGCAGGCTCGCAGCCCGCGCGAGCACGCCCTGGGGTGCCTCGCTGCGCGCCGCCGCCTCGAGCTTCTTGCGTGCGACGTAGGCGATCGGCACCCGGTTGGCCGCGGCGAGCGCCTCGATGTCGTCGACCGCGTCGGAGTGCTGGAGGTCGCCCGAGATCCAGATCTCGTGGACCTTGCGCCGCTGGGCGATCAGCAGCTCGCGCACCGCCTGGCGACCCTCCACCTGCTCGCCCCCGAGCGTCTTGGGCGCCGACCGGCCCGACGGCTCCTTGCTCCCCCGGGCTCGAGCCCCGGCGCGCTGGCCGGGCTTGACCGGACCCGTTCGACCCGCACCCCGACTGCGGGGCGGACGCCCACCACGACCACGGCTCACGACGGATCCTCCACGCGCTCGATCAGTGCGACGGCGAAGCACGCGACGCCCTCGACCCGGCCGATCGCGCCCAGCCCCTCGGCACGACGCCCGGTGACCGTCACGGGCGCGCCGACCGCCGCCGACAGGATCGCCTGCATCTCGTCGCGCCGAGGCAGCACCTTGGGTCGCTCGCACACCAGCGAGCAGTCGACGTTCACGACCGCCCACCCCTGGGCCGCCAGCAGCGTCGCCACCTCGCGCGCGATGCCCACCGAGTCGGCACCTGCCCATCGGGGGTCGGTGTCGGGGAAGCGCTGCCCGATGTCGCCGAGCCCGGCGGCCCCCAGCAGCGCGTCCGCGACGGCGTGCGCCACCGCGTCGGCGTCGCTGTGGCCCACCAGCCCGCGCTCGCCCTCGAACGTGCACCCGCCGAGCACCAGCCGACGGTCGGGGTCGTCGGAGAAGCGGTGCACGTCGAAGCCCTGGCCGACGCGCAGGCGTGACGCGCTCACGTGGTCAGCTCCCGCCGCGCCCACTCGAGGTCGTCGGGATGGGTGATCTTGCGGTTGCGCACCTCGCCCGGCACCACCACGACCCGACCGCCCGCACGCTCCACGAGCGCGGCGTCGTCGGTGGCGTCGTCGGCCGCAGCGTGCGCCGCTCGCAGCACCTCGGCCCGGAACGCCTGCGGCGTCTGCACGGCCACCAGCCGATCGCGGTCGAGCGTGGACTCCACCGGCCGCACCCCGCCGACCTCGTCGCCGACGACCTTCACGGTGTCGGTGACCGGAACGCCCGGCACCGCGCCGTCGGCGCCGTCGCGGATCGCGGCGACGACCGCCCGGTAGAGGGCCTCGGAGGCGAACGGCCGCGCCGCGTCGTGCACGCACACCACATCGGCATCAGCGGGCACCGCCTGGAGGCCGTTGCGCACGCTCTCGGCACGCGTGGCGCCACCCGCCACGCCGCCCTCACGGGCCACGTCAGCCACCGGCACGACCACCACCACGCCGTCGCTCACCCGGCGAGCCGTCTCGACCGAGTGGTCGATCACGCGGCGATCGCCGAGCAGCTCGTACTGCTTCGCCCGACCGAACCGGGCACCCGAGCCGCCGCCCACGACGATCGTCCACACGAGCGGAGACACGACCGGCGAGGGTAGTACCGTCCTGCGCCACATGACCGCCTACGTCGACGTCCTCCAGGCCACCGACATCTTCCGCGATGCGCCCGCCGAGCTGATCGGCCCCGTCGCCGCCGCGGGCGTCGAGCGCCAGCTGGTCCGCGGCGATGTCCTGTACCGCGAGGGCGACCCGCCCGACTGCCTCCACCTGGTGGTGTCGGGTCGGCTGGCGATCGCGATCGCGAACCCGATCGACCGCCGCGAGAGCGTCGTCGCGCTCATGGAGCCGGGCGACCTGTTCGGCGAGCTCGGCATGCTCGACGACGGGCCCCGGTCGGCGATGGCGCGCGCCCTCGAACCGTCGGTGGTCCTCGAGATCCCCTACCAGCCGGTGCTCGAGATGTTCGACGAGCACCCCGAGCTGCTCTGGAACGTCACCCGCCTGCTCGCCACCCGGCTGCGCGCGATGGACGAGGCACTCGCCGACTCGGTGTTCCTCGACGTCACCGGCCGCACGGCCAAGCGTCTGCTCGAGCTCGCCGACGGCGCCGACGAGTTCACGCTCCCGGTCACCCAGGAGGAGCTCGCCGGCATGGTGGGCGCGTCACGCGAGCGGGTCAACAAGGCGATCGCGAGCTTCATCCGGCTCGGCTGGATCGAGCAGCACGAGCGCAACTACCGGATCATCCAGCGCGACCGCCTCGAGCTGCGCGCCCGCTGACCGCGATCGATCACCCCACGAGCCAGCGCCGCGAGCGCTCGAACGCGTCCGCGGCATCGTCGGGTCGGTGCGCCGGCCGCTCGGGCGCGTGGGCGAACCCGTGCTCGGCCTCCGGGTAGCGCACCACCGTGACCCCCGTGGCCGCGAGGGCCTCGACGTCGGCGGGCGGCGTGTAGGGGTCGAGATCGCCGATGATCGCCAGCACCCGGTCGGGGTGTCCGGCCGCGAGGTGCTCGAGCGGCTCCCGGTGCCCCGGGCCGACCCATCCGGGTGGCATGCGGATCATCCCGTAGAACGACGCGATCCGGTCGAACCGATCGGAGCGCGCCGCCTTGAAGCAGTACATCCCACCCATGCAGAACCCGATCAACCCGATGCGCTCGGTGCCGAGCGCATCGGCCGCCGCCTCGAGGTCGGCCAGGTGGCGGTCGTCGTCGAGACCCGCGACGGCGGCCATCCGGGGCTCCACCTCGGGACCGAGATCGAGGCCGGGGAACGGCTCGACCACACACGTCGCCACGCCCCACTCGCGGGCCAGGCGCGCCGCGTGATCGTCGAACAGGGGCCGCATGCCGAAGATGTCCGGGGTGATCACCACGCCGACAGTGGCACCGGCGTGCTCGACCAGCTCGGCGGGGGTACCGGACGGGAGGGTGATCCGCATGGCGCGGACGTTAGCCAGCGCCCGCTCGAGCGACCGGACGACGGCACTCGCGAGGCCCACTAGGGTGCCCGATCGAGGAGGGGGACATGCTGGACGCGCTCGAGCGGTACACGGCCGCGGCGCTGCGGGGCTCGCGCCTCGACGCGGCCGACATCGCCGCCGAGCAGCTCACGTCCGCCGGCGACCTGGGCCACCCGGTCGATCTGATCGGCCGGCTCCTGGCACCGTCGCAGCGCCTCGTCGGTGAGCGATGGGCCAACCAGCTCTGCTCGGTGGGCGAGGAGCACGCCGCCACCTTCGTCACCGAGTCGGTGCTCGCGTCGCTCGCGGTCGGCTTCGAGCCCGAGCCCACCCACGGCACCATCGTCGTCGCGTGCGCCGAGGGCGAGTGGCACAGCCTGCCCGCCCGCATGGCCGCGGAGCTCCTCATCTGCAGCGGCTGGCGGGTGATCTACCTCGGTCCCGCCACCCCGGCTGCGCAGCTGCGCTCGTACCTGGCCGGCGTCGACGTCGACGCCGTCGGCATCAGCGCCACCATCACGGCCAACCTGCCCGGGGCCGCCCGATCGGTGGCGGTGGCCCGCAAGCTCGGGCTCCCGGTGGTGGTGGGCGGCCGTGCGCTCGGCGAGTCCGACCACCGCGCTCGCGCGCTCGGCGCCGACGGCTGGGCCGCCGACCTCGCCGACGGGCTCGACCTCGACGACGTCCTGTGGGACCCGGGCCCGCGCCCGGCGCTCGAGGGCGACTGGGCCACCATCGATCGAAGCCGCGTCTCGATCGTGCGCGACGCGATCGACTGGCTCGGTCGTCACCACTCGAGCGTGGCGACCGCCGAGGGATCGTGGCTGGCGCAGGTGGTCGACGACCTCGACGACATCGTGGGCGTGGTGGCCGCCGCGGTGCTGTGCGCCGATCCGTCCATCGTGTCGGAGCACCGCACGTGGCTCTCGGCGCTCGTGGGCGCGCAGCGCTTCCCGACGGCCGTCGCCGACGTCGGCTTCGACGCGGTGGCCGCCGTGGTGGGTGCCTACTCCTCGGTGGCGGCCGACCTGATCGCCGCCGCCGACCTCGGCTGACCCGGGCGCCGCGCCCGTCAGCGGGCGAAGGTGTCGATCATCAGGCGCACGTCGTGACCGAGCGGGTACAGGATCGGCGTCGTGCAGCCGTTCGCGACGTACTCGTCGACCTTGGCCACCACCTCGTCGGGCTCACCCGAGGCGGTGATCATCTGCACGATCTCGTCGGGGACGAGCCGGCTCGCCGCCACCACCTGATCGTGCGTGGCCGGCCACGTGAGCACCTGGCCGATCTCGTCGAGCAGGGACTGGGGCACCCCGGACGCCTTCATGATGTGCGGCTGCTGGCCGAGGTACTGGGTGACGAGCAACCGAGCGCCGTCGAGCGCGGCGGCGCGGTCGCGGTCGATGCTGCACACCACGAGCTGGGGCCGGTCGATGTCGTCGACCGTTCGGCCGGCCTTGGCCGCGCCCCGCGCGAGCGCCGCCATCGCGTCGGTGTTGTACGCCGGCGACACCAGGTAGTTCAGCACCGCCCCGTCGGCGATCTCGCCGGTGAGCTCCATCATCTGCATGCCGGTGGCACCGATGTAGATGGGCACCTCCTTGGGTCGGCGCTCCTGGTGCACGTAGTCGAGCTCGACCCCGTCCAGGTGGACGTGCTCGCCCTCGAACGTCACGGTCTCGTCGGCGAGCAGGGCACGCATGACCGTGACCACCTCGCGCATCACGCGCAGCGGCTTGTCGCGGCGGATGCCCACCTTGGCGGCGAGCGGATCCCACCACGCGCCGAGCCCGCAGATCACGCGACCGGGCGCGAGGTCGTCGAGCGTCGAGAAGGTGCTGGCGAGGCGCGCCGGGTTGCGGGTCCAGATGTCGATCACCCCCGACCCGATCCGGATGCGATCGGTGGTGGCGGCGAAGGCCGCCATCGGCACGACCGCGTCGCGCACGAGCCGACTGTCGGCCTGCCACACGGCGTCGAACCCCTTCGACTCCGCGTACCGGACGAGCTCGATGCCCTCGCGGATGGCGTGGGCGTCCTGCAGGTAGAGCGCGACCGGGTACGTCATGGGTCGATCATGCCACCCTCGGTCGACGGCCCCGGCCGATCGAGGAGCCGCTGCAGGAACGCGGCGACGACCAGCCGGTCGGCCGGATCGGTTGCAGCCACCGCCGCCCGGATGCGCTGACCCAGCGGCCGGATCTGCGCATCGAACAGCTCGCGCGCGTGCTCGGTCGGCTCGACGCGGACGCGGCGACGGTCGTCGGGGTCGCGGACCCGCCGAGCGAGCCCGGCGTGCTCCAGCCGATCGACCAGTCCGGTCACGGCCGCCGACGACAGCCCGAGGGCAGCGCCGAGCTCACCCATCGTCGGCCGGCCCGAGGTGAGGTCGAGGAGGCGCAGCGCGTCGGCGTCGGTGGGGTGGATGCCCGCCGAGCGGCCGATCCCCGCCGCGATCGCAGTCGCGTCGCGGTACAGCTCGCGCACGAGGGCGGCGACATCCGACACGTCGGCCGGCACCGTAGAGGAGGTGGATCGCTGCGCACGTCGCTGTTGCTTCATGTTGCAATATCTCGGTCAACCGAATAGTCTCTCATACCGAGGTTATCGCGGATGTTCCTGGCGCTGAAGGAGATGACGAGGGCGAAGGCCCGGTTCGGGCTGCTGATCGCCGCCATCGCGCTGCTCGTGTTCCTCATCCTGTTCCAGCAATCGCTCCAGAACGGCCTGCTCACCTCCTTCGTCGGCGGCATCCGCAACCAGTCGGCGCCCGTCCTCGTCTACAGCGTCGACGGCCAGCGGATCCTCCAGGGCAGCATCATCACGCCCGATCTGGAGGCGCTGGTCGAATCGGCACCCGGCGTCGGCGAGGTGGGCGCCATCCACCAGGGCACGTTCACCGTCACGAGCGCCGACGGCGCGTTCGACGCCTCGCTCCTCGGCTACGCCGACCCGGCACTCGGCGCCCCCACCACCATCGTCGAGGGCCGGCTCGCCGAGTCGCTCGACGAGGTCGTCGCCAGCTCGGCCGACGCCGAGAGCGGCTTCGACATCGGCGACGTCGTGCGGGTCGAGCCCGGCGGCCTCGAGCTCACCGTGGTCGGCCTCGCCGACCAGGCCCAGATCAACGCCGGCCCCACCCTCTACGGCACGGTCGACACCTTCCTCGACGCGCTGCGCGCCCAGAACCCCGACGCCGGCACACCGCTGCCGAACGTGCTCGGCGTCGCACCTGCCGACGGCACCACGGTCGACGAGGTGGTGGCGTCCATCAACGCCCAGTCCGACGAGCTCGACGCGTTCACCAAGGACGACGCCGCCGACGCCACCCCGGGCGTCGCCCAGGTGCGGCAGTCGTTCCAGGTGATCTTCCTTCTCTACGGCCTCGTGATCCCGTGCGTCACCGGCCTGTTCTTCCTCATCGTCACGTTCCAGAAGGCGGGTGCGCTCACGCTGCTGCGAGCCATCGGCGCCCCGGCGGGCCGGCTCGTCGCCTCGCTCCTCATCCAGGCCGTCCTCATCGTCGGCCTGGGCTACCTCATCGGCACGCTGCTCTACACGCCCGTGTCCCAGCTGCGGCTCGGCGGGATCCCGCTCGAGTTCGAGACCGCAGCGGTGATCACCTGGGCGATCGTGCTGATGGCCCTCGGCCTGCTCAGCTCGCTGGTGGCCGCCCGGCGCGTGCTCGCCATCGACCCGGTCCAGGCCACCACCGGCGCGGGGGTGGGGCGATGAAGCTGGCCCTCCGCGAGCTCGTCCGGCGACCGGGCCGCTTCGCCACCGCCACGGTGATCCTCACCCTCATCGCCGTGCTGCTCATGTTCCTCGGCGGCTTGCTCGACGGGCTCATCCGCGAGTCGACGGGCGCGATCCGGGCGCAGTCGGGCGACCTGATCGTCTACAGCGACACGGCCCAGGCGTCGTTCCTCCGCAGCCGCATCGAGCCCGACACCCGCGCCACGGTCGATGCCGTCGACGGGGTCGAGCGCACCGGTGGCATCGGCGTGGTGCAGCTCGGCGCTCGGGTGCCCGGGAACGGGCCGCGCGACCTCGCGAGCGTGGCGCTCTTCGGCTACGAGATCGCGCCCGACGGCGTCCCCGACGTGCCGGCCGACGGCCAGGCGTGGGCCGACGACATCCTCAAGGCCGACGGCGTGGAGGTGGGTGACGAGCTGCTGCTCGGCCCGGCCCGCTCCCCCGTCACGGTGGCCGGCTTCGTGTCGGACACCCCGTACAACTCGCAGGGCTCGCTGTGGGCCTCCCCCGCCACCTGGCGGACGGTGCTCACGGCCAACCGCCCCGATGCGCAGCTGGCCGACGACGTGTTCCAGTCGCTCATCGTCGAGGTCGCACCCGGGGCCGACGTCGGCGACGTCGCGACGGCGATCGACGCGGCCACCGGTGACACCGAGACCTTCACGATCGACGACGCGATCAACGCGATCCCTGGCGTCGAGGAGCAGCAGGGCACGTTCAACCAGATCATCGGTGTCACCGTCGTGATCGGCCTCGTCGTGATCGCGCTGTTCTTCGCCTTGCTCACCGTCGAGCGCACCGGTCTCTACGGCGTCCTCAAGGCGCTCGGCGCCCGCTCGGGCACGATCTTCGCGGGCGTCGTCGCGCAGGCCGTCGCCGTCACCCTGGTCGCGGCGGTCGTCGCCGGCGGTCTCGCCCTGCTGCTCGACGCCGTGATCCCACCGGGCTCGATCCCCCTCCTCGTGACGCCGACGCGGATCGTCACCAGCACCGTCCTCCTCCTCGTGGCCGCGATCGTCGGCTGCGCCTTCTCACTCCGCCGGGTCCTCCGCGTCGACCCGGCCTCTGCCATCGGGAGTGGCTCATGAGCACCTCGTCCTCCGCGCCCGACACGAGCGCACCCGCCCTCGAGATGAAGGCCGTCCGCAAGGTGTACCGGATGGGCGACGCCGACATCATCGCCCTCGACCACGCCTCGCTCACGGTGCAGCACGACGAGATCGTCGCCCTCGTCGGCCCCTCGGGATCGGGGAAGACCACGCTGTGCTCGATCGCCGGCGGCATCCTCGGGGCCACCGAGGGTCGCGTCGTGGTGGCCGGCGACGACATCACCGACTACGACGCCAAGCAGCTCACGAAGTTCCGACAGGAGCGGGTGGGGTTCGTGTTCCAGTCGGTCAACCTCGTGCCGTTCCTGACGGCTCGCGAGAACCTGCTCGTCGTCGACGAGCTCGGCCGTCGTACGGGTGCCGCGGCGCGGGCCCGTGCCGATCAGCTGCTCGAGGAGCTCGGCCTCGCCGACCGACGCAACAACCTGCCGTCGCAGCTGTCGGGCGGTCAGCGCCAGCGCGTCGCCATCGGCCGGGCGCTCATGAACGAGCCGCGCCTGGTGCTGTTCGACGAGCCCACGTCGGCGCTCGACACCCAGCTCGGTGAGCAGGTGATGGAGCTCATCCGCAACGAGATGAAGTCGCGCGGCACGGCCGCGATCGTCGTCACCCACGACGAGCGGATCACGCACTTCTGCGACCGCAGCGTCCACATCGTCGACGGCCACCTCGACGCCGCCTGAACCGAGTGTCACCGTCCGCCCGAGTGCGAGCGGCGCGACGGTCGCGCCGCTGGCACTCGGGCGGACGAGAACACTCGGATCAGAGCCGGGCGTGGAGGCGAGCGGACTGCTCGGCCGCATGGGCGCGGACCTCGGCGAGGTCGACCCGGGTGGGGCGACCGTCGTCGAGCAGCACCTCCCCGTCGCCCGACACCACGCGCACGGCGCGGATCCCGGGGGTGAACGCGACGTGCCACGGCGAGTCGACGTGGTCGTAGCTCCACGTCACCACGTCGTCGCGGGCCTCGGGCACCAGCGCCCAGCCGGCCTCCAGCCACGACCACGCCGTCTCCGGTGACGCCGTGACGTCGCTCGCACGATGCGCCACGTACGCGAGGCGCACCTCCTCGAGCATGTCGGCGCCGATGCCATCGGTGCCGAGCACGACCCGGTTGGCACGCCGCGCCGGCGCGGCGTAGCCCACCGCGTTGTTCATGTTGCTGCGCGGGTTGTGGGCGATCGTGCCAGGCAGGTCGCGGTCGAGTCCCACGCAGTGCACGAGCAGCCAGTCGTCGTGGGCGAGGCGCTCGAGTCGCTCGCCCGCGGATGCGTCCTCGGGACCCTCGGCCACGTGGACGTGCACCCCCACGCCGAGATCACGGGCGAGGCCCGCTGCCGCCTCGAGCGTGGCATCGGTGCACGTGAACGCGGCGTGCACGCCCACCATCCCCCGCCCACCGGCGCGCAGGAACCGCTCGTTCTCGGCCAGCCCGCGGCGGGCGCCGTCGGCACCGTGGCGATCGGTGACCCCGTACGCGCACACCACCCGCACGCCCACCTCCGCGCACGCCTCGGCGATCACGTCGAGGCTGCCCTCGATCGCGCTCGGGCTCTCGTGGTGGTCGACGATCGCCGTGGTGCCGCACATGAGCGCCTCCACCGCACCGAGGCGCGCGCTCGCCCGCAGCATGTCGAGATCGAGCGCCGCATCGAGGCGCCACCAGATCTGCTCGAGGATCTCGCCGAAGCGCGTCGGCACCGCGGGTGGTGCGGGCATGCCGCGCGCCAGTGCGGAGTAGAGGTGGTGGTGGCCGCACACCATCCCCGCCGTGGTGCTGCTCATCGCGCCGACCCGCAGGACCGCATGGGCCGAGTCTCGCGCAGGTCCGACGTGGTCGGGTCGGCCAGCTGCACCAGCGTCGCGCCGCCACCGGCGACCATCCAGGCGAGCCCGGGCCGCACGCGCACCGGCAGGTGGCGGGGCACCTCCGCGTCGAGCAGATCACCGGTGCCGAGCGGCGACCCCGCCATCACCAGCCCCGTCCCGCTGCGGCGCACCGAGTGCAGCCAGTGGTCGTACGCACCGCGCAGCGCCGCCGGACGGCACGCGGCCACGAGCACCGCGCCACGCGCGGTGAGTGCCGCCACCTCGGTCGTGGTGAGCGCGACCCGCTCCGCGTCGTCGACCACCACGAGGTCGTCGCGACCAGCCACGGCGAGCGCGTCACGGGCATCCGTCAACGGCACCGGCGCCGGCAGGTCGCCCAGAGGTGATCCCGGGCGCCCGACGATGGCGACCACGCTCCCCCAGCCGTGCACGTCGGCCCAGCCGTGCGCCACGAGCGCGAGAGCGCTCGACCGGCCCGATCGCGGTGGGCCGAGCACGAGCCAGTGCTCCTCGGGCGCGATGTCGGCGAGCAGCGGCGCGAGCGAGCGGTGCTCGATCCCCACCGGCACCCGGACGGCCCCCCGGCCGCGCGAGGGCACGCCGAGGCCCCACCGGCCCACCCGCTCGGGCAGCACCGGCACCTCGTGCCGCCGACCGGACCCGTCCGTCGGCTCGTCGCGCGCCAGCGCCACCTGCGCCGAGCGCCCGCTCCCCGCCACGACCACCCGACCCGGCACCCGTGGCGGCACCTGCGCGGCCGACACCCCGAGTGCGGGGCCGTCCGCAGCGTCGTCGAGGTGGAACACCCAGCGCTCGCCGAACCACGCCGCCACGCTGCGAACGCCCACCGGTCGCACGCTCGCCACCGTCACCACCCCCGCCGGCGGGCCGTCGGCGAGCACGCGATCGAGCCGCGCGAGGACGGTCGGGTCGGGAGCACCTTCGAGGATCCTGCGCACCAGACCGAGGTCGTCGATCGCCACCACCACCCGTGGGCCCACCCGGGTGTCGCACTGCTCGGCCAGGCGACGCACGACGCGATCCATCCGCTCGAGGTCGTGCGCCACCACCACCGGCGCGTCGACCGTCGCGAACCGGCGCTCGTGGGCGCCGACCACGACGAGCCGCTCGTGGTCGTCGGGCACCGAGCCCAGCACCCGCAGCAACGCCGAGGTGGTGCCGGCGCGACCGGATCCGACGAGCGCGAGGTTCGCAGCGAGCGACCACTCGAGGGGTGGCTGCGCCTGTGCGACCAGATCGTCGATCCGACCGACGACCCGCGGATCGTCGATCGACAGGCGGTCGGGCAGCGGTGGGAGGCACACCGGGCGTGCGCGGGTGCCCGCGGCGGCCGACAGGATCGCGTCGACGCGCCGGCGAGCGTCGAGCGACCGAGCGACCGACACCGCCGTCGGTGCACCGGGTCCGGCGCGCAGCCACGCCCGGCCGCGCGCCGACACCGGCACGAGGGCGGGCGCCGGGTCGCCCACCACGTCGAGTGCATCGGCGACCGACTCCACCCGCAGCGCGATCCGCGCCGACACGTTCGCCCGCACCGCCTCACCCACCACCCCGGCCGGTCGCTGCGTGGCGAGCACGAGGTGCACGCCGAGGCTGCGGCCGCGCTGGGCGATGCCGGCGAGCGACCCGGCCGCGCCGGGGTGCCGGTCGAGCAGCGCGGCCAGCTCGTCGACCACCACCACGAGCCGCGGGAGCTCCACACCGGCCGGGCACGACACGAGGTCGGGGGCGCCCACCGAGCGCAGCACGCGCTCCCGGTGGACGATCTCGGCATCGAGGCTCGCGAGCAGCCGGGCCGCGCCACCGTGGTCGAGGTCGGTGACCGAGCCGGCCACGTGGGGCAGCTCGGCCAGGCCGTCGAAGGTGGCCCCGCCCTTGAAGTCGACCAGCGCGATCGCGAGCGCGTCCGGACCGTGCCGGCTCGCGAGCCCCAGCACGAGCGTCCGCAGCAGCTCGCTCTTGCCCGAGCCGGTGGTGCCCGCGACGAGCGCGTGCGGGCCGGCCGCCACGAGATCGACGCCCACGGGGCCGTCGTGTCCGATCCCGATCGGCACCTCGAGCGACGACCGGGCATCGGTGGCGCACCACGTCGCGGCGATCGACGAGGGATCGGCCGCCGGGACACCGGGCAGCTCGGCCATCGCACGGTCGGGCGGACCCCCCGCCCCCACCACCTCGGGATCGGTCCAGCACGCCAGCACGGCGGCCACGCAGGTGGCCCGATCCACCGTCGCGCCCGCAGCGTGCACCACGGCATCGGCCCACTCGAGGGTCGTGTCGTGCCAGTGCCAGGAACCGCCCGCTCCGGCGGTGAGCGTGGCGGTGCACGTCGCACCCAGCTCGTCGGCGGCGGCCGCGACGACGATGACGGTGGTGTCGGCGCGGCGATCGAGCAGGCGGCGCAGCGGGGCGTCGGCCGCCGCCAGCAGGGCGGGCCGATCGATGAGCACCACCAGGTGGGTGCCGTCGGGCGCCTCCGCCGCCGATCCGACACGGTGCGGCAGGTCCTCGGCCCAGCCGACCGGCGTGGCGGTCGCCACCTCGAGCCGCCAGTCGGCCGGTCCGGTGAGCGCGGCGAGCTGGACGAGGAGCCCGCGGACGACGGCATCGGCACCCGCACCGGCGACGCCGACGACCCGATGGCGCGCCAGGTCGACCACGACGGGCACCTCGGCGAGCAGCTCGGTGCGGGCGGCCGCGGCCACCACCCGGGGCGGCACCTCACCGCGCAGCTGGACGGGCCGCCGCACGGCACCGAATCCGATCGCCACCTGGAGCGCGTCGCCGTGGTCGCGACGGCGCTGCCACATCTCCGGCCGGCCGACGGCGCGCAGGGCGCTCACCAGCGAGGGCGCGACCGCCAGGTGGTGGGCGCGCACCGTGTGCTGCCGATCGGCGAGGACCTGCTCCAGCCCGGCGAGCGCCGCCTCGTTCGCGGCTCGCACGCCCCGGACGGCGCGCCGGTGCCGCCAGCGGCCGACCGCCCAGGTGCCCACGGAGGTCACCGCACCCGCCAGCCCCATCACCACCACGAGCGGCTGGCCGATCACCAGCGCCACCGTCGCGGCCCCTGCCACCGTGGCCAGCGCACCGACGAGGAAGGCCGCCGGCGGCGAGGCCGGCTCGCGCTCGGACGCCGGCACCTCGATGGGTGGGTCGCAGACCGGGAGTCGGCGACGCACGGGGCGGACGAACGCACCCGACCCGGCCGTCGACGACGGCGTCGGGGTCGGGGTCGCGAGCTCGAGCCGGGTGGCACCCACGACGACCGTCCCCTCGACAGCCGCCTCGCCCGACCCGATCGCCGCGCCGTCCACCAGCACGGGCGCCCGGCCGGCGAGCTGGCGCACGTGGACACGGCCGCGCGCGTCGACCCGGACGGCGAGGTGGTGGGGCTCGAGCGCCGGGTCGTCGAATCGCAGCGCTGCCGTGCGGGCGCGGCCCAGCACGTGCCGCCCCACGCCGACGACGACCGACCCGCCGGCATCGGGACCGGCGACGGCACGGAGCTCCACGAGGGTTTCGGTGTCCACGGTGGACGGGTGCGTCACCGGACCGGTCGAGCGGAAGCATCGGATCCAGGCCGCTGACCAGGCGCGATGAGACCCACGGTGCGACCCCACCGCGCCCGACGATCGCACCGGACGCACCGGGTGAGACCACCGCGGAGACCCCTGCTGAAGGCGTGCCCGCACGGTCGACCCATGACCATCGACACCAGCACCACCCGTCCCACCTCGACCCGGCTCCAGGCGGAGTGGCAGCGGGTGCGCACCGACCCGGCGGCCCTGCGGACCGCACGCTCGTGGGGCGTCACCGACCGGCCGTTCGACGACCTCGACGAGCTCCTGGTGCTCGCGGGCGCCGGCCGGCCCACCTCGCCCGAGGGCGAGGCGACGCTCGTCGGCCTCGTCGGCGCCGCCCGCACCTCGCCGCTCGCGGGACGAATCGTGCTGCAGCGCCTCCTCCCGGGCCTGCTGGCCACCGCCCGTCGACGCCGCGCCGCGCGCGGCGCTGACGCGTTCGAGGAGCTGGTCGCCGCCGCCTGGGAGGCGATCCTCACCTACGACGTCGAGCGACGTCGCCCGGCCTGCCTCGCCGCCGCGCTGGTGTGGGCCGCCGACAACCGGGCGTTCCGGCGCAGCGCACGGCCGCTGCCGATCGGGCCGGAGCCGTTCGACGCCGCGCGCCACGCCGCCGCCGTCACCGAGGCCCACCCGCTGCAGGAGCTGGCCGAGGTGGTGGGCGACGCCCGGCGGGCCGGGCTGACCGACGACGATCTCGCATTGCTCCGCCAGCTGCTCGGCGGGCGTCAGATCGACGTCGCCGCCGACCTCCGGGTGACCGCCCGCACCATCCGCAACCGGCGCGATCGCCTCGTGGCGCGCCTGCAGGCGAGCGCGTGCGACGCGCGCTCGCCGGTCGCGGTGGGAAGGCGGTAGTACCATGCACGACGTGGCCGTGCGGAAGCTCTCCATCGCGCTCGACGAGACCGTCGCCACCAAGGTCGCGGAGGCCGCCGAGCGAGCCGGGTTGAGCGTCTCCGCGTGGCTCAACCGGGCCGCCGAGCACGAGCTGGCGATCGAGACCGGCCTGCGCGCGGTGGAGGAGTGGGAGGCCGAGCACGGCCCGCTGACCGACGACGAGCTGTCGGCCGCCGACTCGTTGCTCGATCGTGTCGCGACGCCGGCCAGCGCGGAGAGCTGACCGTGGGTGGCCTCACCTACGACACGGGCGCGCTCGTCGCCGCTGAGCGCGCCGACCGGGTCGTGTGGGCGCTCCACCGGCGCGCGCTCGAGCGAGGGCTCCGACCCACGATCCCGGCCGGCGTGCTCGCCCAGGCCTGGCGGGGCGGTCCGCAGGCAGCGCTGTCACGGTTGCTGCAGGGATGTCGGATCGAGCCGCTCGACGAGCAGCGCGCCCGGGCTGCCGGAGCGGCTTGTGCGGTGTCCGGGACCACCGACACCGTCGACGCGACCGTGGCCGTCGGGGCGATCGCACGGGGCGATCTGGTCGTGACGTCCGACGACGACGACATCCGACACCTCGCCGAGTCGCTCGGAGCCCCGCTCGAGATCATCCACGCGTGACGTCGATCGAGTCGG
>JALOLG010000454.1 GCA_025456105.1 Ilumatobacteraceae bacterium
GGCCAGGTCGAGCCCGACGCCGGCACGATCCGCATCGGCGACACGGTGCAGCTCAGCTACGTCGACCAGAGCCGCGACGACCTCGACCCCGACAAGACGGTGTACGAGGAGATCACCGGCGGCGTCGACCACCTCGTCGTAGGCAACCGCGAGATCCACGGCCGGGCCTACGTGGCCAGCTTCAACTTCAAGGGCAGCGACCAGCAGAAGCGCGTCGGCGACCTGTCGGGCGGCGAGCGCAACCGGGTGCACCTCGCGAAGCTGCTGAAGTCCGGCGGCAACGTCCTGCTGCTCGACGAGCCCACCAACGACCTCGACGTCGACACGCTGCGCGCGCTCGAGTCGGGCCTCGAGTCGTTCCCCGGCTGCGCCGTGGTGATCAGCCACGACCGCTGGTTCCTCGACCGCATCGCCACCCACGTGCTCGCGTTCGAGGGCGACAGCCAGGTGCGCTGGTTCGAGGGCAACTTCTCCGAGTACGAGGCGTGGCGGCACAAGGAGCTCGGCAGCGCGGCCGACCAGCCCCATCGCATCAAGTACAAGAAGCTCGCGGGGTGACCCCGCGGCGCTCGCTGCTGGCCGTGGCACTGCTGCTGGCCGCCGGGTGCACAGGCGACGACGAGGCGACGGTGCCCGGCATCGACACCACGGCGAAGGAGCCCGCGACCACGAGCCCGGCGCCGGGCGGTGCGACCGCCACGTGGTGCGATGCCGTCGCAGCCGCGCCGATGCGCTGGCTCGACGACGCGATCGTGCCGCTCCAGCTCTGGGTCGACTCCTTCAGCGCCGTCGGCGACGCTCCGGGCGAGCTCTCCGACGAGCTCGATCGGCTCGTGGCCTTCGGTGCGGCACGGCTGCGCTGGCACCTCACCGGCGACGGCGAGCGCCCGATGCCCACACCCGAGGTCGCGGCCGACCGCCTGACGATCGTCGAGGCCGCCCTCACGACGTGTCCGGGCCTGCCGCTCGCGTTCGGGCCCGATGCGTCGCGGTCGCCGGCCTGGTCGTCGACATCACCCGAGGACCTCGCTCGCCGCTGCGCCGATGATCTCGCTCGGCTCGAGGCCGCGATCGACGAGCACCGCGCCACCACCCGGTCCGAGCCCCGACACCAAGCGGAGATGGAGGAGGTGGTCGTGGGCTTCTTCGCGTCCGACGTCCACGGGATCGTCGTCGCCGATGGGGTCGCCGTCGTGACCCCCGTCCCCGATGGCGCCTGCGACCTCCCCTGAACCGGACGCGACTCGTTCGGACACCGCCCTGCCAGACTGGTCGCCCGTGTCGTCCCCGCCCAGCGATCCCGTTCCCGGCAGCGAGCCGGACACGACGCTGGCCAGCCGCCTCGCTGCGCAGGCGGGCGCGGTCCTGCTCGACCTGCGCGAGCGCCTGTTCGCCGACGGCGCCTCACCGTGGGACGTGATGGACACCGGCGATGCCGTCGCGCAGCAGTTCCTCTCGCAGGAGCTCCGCCTCCATCGCCCCGACGACGCAGTCCTGTCGGAGGAGGGCCTCGAGGACCCACGCCGCTTCACCGCGGATCGGGTCTGGATCGTCGACCCGCTCGACGGCACCCGCGAGTACGGCGAGCTGGGGCGCCACGACTGGGCCGTGCACGTCGCCCTCTGGGACCGCGACCGCTTCGCGGCCGGCGCCGTCGCGCTCCCGGCCCTCGGCATCGTCCTGTCGACCGATCCGGCCCCGCCGCACCCCACTGTGGAGCGCGATCGCCCTCGACTCGTCACCTCCCGCAGCCGTGCACCGCACGCCGCGGCCGTCGTGGCCACCCGTCTGGGCACGCCGCGGCCGTCGTGGCCACCCGTCTGGGTTGCGAGGCCGTCCGACTGGGCTCGGCGGGAGCGAAGGCCATGGCGGTCGTCGTCGGCGAGGCCGACATCTACCTGCACGACGGCGGGATGTACCAGTGGGACTCTGCGGCGCCCGCCGCCGTCGCCCAAGCGGCCGGGTTCCACGTGAGCCGCATCGACGGCTCGCCGCTCGTGTACAACGAGCGCAGCGCCTGGCTCCCGGACTTCCTCGTGTGCCGGCCCGAGCTGGCCGACGCCGTCCTCGACGCCCTCTGGGCGTAGGATCCCCGCCGTGGCGGCCGCGCGAGACCCCGTGACCCGCTCCGGCCTGCTCTCGCTCGCCGGCATCGCGTCGATCGGTGCGGGCATCGTCCACGCCGCCGCCATCGGCATCCACGCCGAGGAGCAGTCGCTGGTCCGGCTGTTCGTGGCCCTCTCCGTGCTCCAGATCGGGTGGGGCGTGCTCGCGATCGTGCGGCCGGCCCGCTGGGTGGCCGCGTCGGGCGCCGTGCTCGGCGTCGCTGCGGCCGCCGGCTGGGTCGCCACCCGCACGTGGGGCATCTCCTGGTACACCGGGCTGGAGGTGGCCGAGGAGCCCCAGCTCGCCGACACCGCTGCCGCCGTCCTCGCGGTGGGCTCTGCGGTCGCCGCCGCCGTCTCGCTCGCCACCGACCGGGTGCGGGTGCGCATCCCGCTCCTCGTGCCGGCGGTGCTGGTCGGGCTCGTCGCCGTGCCCGCGATGGTGTCGGCCACCCGGCACTCGCACGACCACGGTGGTGGCGCCGAGCACGCCCACGCGGCCGACGAGGACCACGCGCACGGCACCGGTGAGGCCTCCGACGGCCACCACGCCGACGATGCGGCCCACACCGACGATCACGCCGACGACCACGCAGCCGACCATGCCGACGGCAGCCACGCCACCGACGATCACGCGCACACCGACCCTGCGGTCGACGAGGTCGTGTGGCCACGCCCCTGGGACCCGGCGGCGGGCATCGATCTCTCGGGGGTCCCCGGCGTGACGCCCGAGCAGGAGGCGCGGGCCCGGGCGCTGATCGAGCGGACGCTGGCCGAGCTCCCGCGGTTCGCCGACGTCAGCACCCTCGAGGCGCTCGGCTACCGGT
>JALOLG010000119.1 GCA_025456105.1 Ilumatobacteraceae bacterium
GACTGGACGGTCACCGCGTCGACCTACGCGACGCTCAACGAGATGTACGGCAACCGCACGGTGTGCGGGATCGGGCGGGGCGACTCGGCGGTGCGGGTCACCAACGGTCGCCCCACCACGCTCGACACGATGGCCGAGGCCACGCACGTGATCCGCGAGCTCGCGAACGGCCGGTCGGTCACCTACAAGGGCTCGACCCTCACCCTGCCGTGGGCCACCGCGTCGCGACTCGAGGTCTGGGGCGCCGGCTACGGCCCGAAGGCCCTGCGCACCATCGGTGAGACCTGCGACGGGTTCATCCTCCAGCTCGCCGATCCCGCCATCGTCGAGTGGACCATCACCGCCGTGCGCGAGGCGGCGCGCGCCGCAGGCCGCGATCCCGACGCCATCACCATGTGCGTCGCCGCCCCGGCCTACGTGGGCCCCGTCGAGTCGCTCCCGCACATGCGCGACCAGTGCCGCTGGTTCGGCGGGATGGTCGGCAACCACGTGGCCGACATCGTCGCCCGCTACGGCGACACCGCGCCCGTGCCGCGGGCCCTCACCGACTACATCGCCGGCCGGCAGGGCTACGACTACAACGAGCACGGGCAGGCCGGCAACACCCACACCGAGTTCGTCCCCGACGAGGTGGTCGACCGGTTCTGCCTGCTCGGCCCGGTCGACGAGCACGTGCGGCGACTCGTCGAGCTGCGCGACCTCGGTGTCGACCAGTTCGCCGTCTACCTCCAGCACGACGACAAGGACCACACGCTCCTGGCCTACGGCGAGCACGTCGCGCCGCGCCTGCACGAGCACGCCCGCGCTCGCGACTGAGCCCCGGTCGTCAGTGCGCCGGCCGCGTCGTGGTGCGGCGCGGATCGAGCACGAGCACCACCGCGCACACCGCCGCCGCCACCCCGAACACCACGGCCGTGCCGCTGAGCGACTCCAGCAGCTCGGGTGCGACGAGCATCGCGCCGGCCAGCGCCAGCATGAGCACACCGCTCACCAGCTGCAGCGCCTGCCCGTGCCGCTCCTGCAGCTTGGCCGCTCGCATCGTGGCGACCGCCACGGTGAACACGATCACCTCGTCGAGCAGGAACACGGCGAGGTACAGCAGCCACAGGAGGAGCACCCCGGCGGTC
Organism: Ilumatobacteraceae bacterium; assembly: GCA_025456105.1. Classification (GTDB taxonomy): domain Bacteria; phylum Actinomycetota; class Acidimicrobiia; order Acidimicrobiales; family Ilumatobacteraceae. The sequence continues at coordinate 1,128 of JALOLG010000119.1, forward strand.
GGCACGTCGCGATCCGACACGAGGTTGGTCCACAGCAGCGGCAGCCCCGCCGTGCACGGGGTCTCGGCCAGCGACACCCCGACGGCGAGCGCTGCCGTGCCGGCCAGCACCGCCGGCAGCGAGCGCTCGGGACGAGCGAGCTGGCGCATCCGGCGGTACATGCCGGGCTTGCGCTCGTCGGCGATCGTCAGCGACGGGCCGCGCGACGTGACGTACTCCTTCACGTGCAGCACCCCGAAGGTCGCCGCCACCACCGCAACGAGCAACCGGATCCAGCTCATGCCGGCGGCGTAGTCGAGCACCGTGTAGGCGCCGAGCATGTAGAGCCCGTACAGCGCCGACGTGATCGACAGGAACGTCAGCCCCACGACCGCCACCCGGGTCCGCGAGCCGCTGTGCAGCACGAGCGCGAGCAGCATCGACAGCACCCAGAACGAGCACGGGTTCACCCCGTCGACGAAGCCGATCAGCAGCGTCGCGGCCACGAGCGAGGTGTCGCCCACGTCGACGCTCCCGACGAAGGGCACGTCGACGGTGGTGCGCTCCTGCTCGGGCAGCGGCGCGCCCGTCTCGAGGGCCACGACCGTCGCCTCGATCTCGTCGGCCACCGTGCCGTCGAAGCCGACCCACACGCGATCGCCGAGGAACGTCGTCGGCACGCCCGACGGCTCGAAGCCGGCCGCCGCGGTCATGGCCTCGAACCGGGCGCGGTTCTCGGCGCTGCCCCACACCTCGAGCGCCACCACCTCGAGCGAGGGGTGGTCGCCCTGCAGCTCCTCCAGGAACGCCAGCTCGCGGGCGCAGTAGGGGCACCCCTCGCCGTAGAAGATCACGAGCTCGATGGGCTCGGCGGTGTCGTCGGCCGCCTGCGCCGACGGCACCCACGGCACGAGCAGCGCCAGCAGCAGGCCCACCGCGACGACCGCCCAGCGCAGTGACGGATGCCGCCACCTCATGGCTCGACCGTACGGGCGTCGGACGGCCGCTCGGTAGGGCCGACCGGCCCCGTTCGGCGACCTGGAGGTCCTCACCTGCCGTGGAGATGACGAAGGCCCCCTTGCGGGGGCCTTCGAACCACGGTGCGGAGTGGGGCTAACAAGAATCGAACTTGTGACCTCATCCTTATCAGGGATGCGCTCTAACCGACTGAGCTATAGCCCCAGCAGGCGATGGAGGCTATCGGTCAGGCCCGCGGTTCCTCAACCGGCTCGACCGTCTCGCCCATCGCGCTCGTGTCGACGGCGTCGACCGTCGCCGCACGCTCGTCGTCGAGGTCACCGTCGAGGTCGAACGCGCCGGCCTGCTCGTCGGTGACGATCCGACCAGGTGCCACCGGGCGGCGCAGCATCACCGGGCGGCGCTCGACGACCTCCTCCTCCAGCACGGTCATCCGCACCCCGCCGATGATGTCGCTCACCAGGTTGAACAGGGTGACCGACAGCACGGCGAACCCCGTGAGCCCGATCGCGGCGAACAGCCCGGCCACCCACGCCTGGCTGAAGATCTCACCCCCGTCGAGCTCGAAGGTCTCCCAGCCGAACTGGGTGAACCACCGCTCGACGTTGTCGATCGTGCCGGTCTCGTTCGCGACGTTCCAGAGCAGCACCCCGGCGGTCAGCAGCACGCCGTAGAGGACGGCGCTGAACAGCAGCGCCACCTTGAAGGTGCTCCACGGGTCGATGTGACGCAGCGTGCGGGTGACCTTGCGCACCCGTGGTCGACGACCGGGGGCCCGTGCCACGGTGGTCGGCGCGGCCACCAGCACCCCGGTGCCACTCGACACCAGCGGCGACGACGTGACGTCGGGCCACGGCGTGTCGGCGGCCGGCACGCTGGGCTCCGCCGGGGCGGTGCGCGCCGCCGGCACCGTCGGCGCGGCCGGCTCCACCACGGGCACCGTCGGGAACTCCGGCACGGGCGGTGCCGCCGGACGGGATCGGGCGATGCGATCGTCGTCGGGACCGTCGGGCGTGGCCGGGACGATCTCGGGGAGCACGAACGGCCGCTCCTCCACCTCGCTCGCCGTGCCCGTCTCACCCGCAGGACTCGCCGCGCTCACGGTGCGCTCGGGCACTCGGGGCTCGGAGCCACGCGCAGATCGCGCGGCCCGATCGAGGGCCTGCGCGAGCTCGACCGGCTCGGTGTCCTGACTCACCCCGCCCATGGTACGTGATGGTTCACGGCACGTCGGTGGCACGAGCCGTCGCCGTCTCACCGTCGACGGCCACCGTCACGGTCACCGTGGCGCCCTCGACGTGCCACGCGACGAGCGCCCCGCCGTTGGCAGCGGCCAGCGCCGACGCAGCCGAGCGACCCCCGCGCACCCCGGCCAGCGCGGCGGCATCGGCCGCCGTGCGAGCCTGCTCACGGTCGGCGAGCCGGCCCGCGAGCGCCTGCAGACCCGAGGCCACCAGCACCGTGACGGCGAGGGTCACGACGAGCGTGACGATCGCGGCACTCCCGCGGTCGCGCACGCTCAGTCGTCGTCGGAGGCGACGATGGGCGCCACGGACGCGACCGTCTGGCCGTCGTCGAGGTTCATCACCCGCACGCCCGTGGCGTCGCGGCCCTGGGACGAGATGTCGCGCACCGGCACGCGGATGGTGACACCACCCGACGACACCGCCACGATCTCGTCGTCGAGCCCCACCATGAAGGCCGACACCACGTGGCCCTTCTTGCCGGTGAGGCGGATGCCGATGACGCCCTGGCCACCGCGTGCTTGGACGTTGAACTTGTCGAGCTGGGTGCGCTTGCCGTAGCCGGCCTCGGTGACGATCAGGATCGCCGTGTCGTCGCGGGCCACGTCGACCGACACGACCTCGTCGTCGGCCTTCATCTTCATGCCGCGCACGCCGGCCGCGGCGCGGCCCATCGGGCGCACGTCGGTCTCGTTGAAGCGGATCGTCATGCCGCGCCGGCTCACCATGAAGATGTCGTCGGCACCGCCGGTCTCGATCACCCGCACCAGCTCGTCGCCGTCGTTGAGGTTGAGCGCGATGAGCCCGTCGCGGCGTGTGGAGTCGTAGGCGTCGAAGGCGGTCTTCTTGACGGTGCCCTTCTTGGTGGCGAAGAACAAGAAGCGCTCACCGGCGAAGTCGCGGGTGTCGATGATCGCCTGGATCGTCTCGCCGGCCTGCAGCGGCAGGAGGTTGACGATCGGCATGCCTTTGGCCGTGCGCTCGCGCTCGGGGATGTCCATCGCGCGCAGGCGGTAGACCTTGCCGCGGTTCGAGAAGAACAGCAGGTGCGCGTGCGCGGTGGTGAAGATCACGTGCCGCACCAGGTCGTCGGCCTTGAGCTTCGCCCCCGAGACGCCGCGGCCACCGCGGGCCTGGGTCTTGAACGACGCCGCCGGCACCGACTTCACGTACTGCGCCTCGGTCATCACGACGACGAGCTCCTTGTCGTCGACGAGGTCCTCGATCGACATCTCGCCGTCGTCGAGCGTGATCTTGCACACCCGATCCGTGGCGAACTCCTCGCGGATGGCGGTCAGCTCGTCGATGATCACGCTGCGCAGCAGCGCGTCGTCGGCCAGGATCGCCTCGAGCTCGGCGATGCGGGCGCGCACGTCGCCCAGCTCGGACTCGAGGTCGATGCGCGACAGCCGGGTGAGCTGGCGCAGCTGCATGTCGAGGATGTCGACCGCCTGCACCTCGCTGAACTCGTACGGCTCGGCCATGAGCGCGGCCTTGGCCGCAGCGGCGTCGTCGCTCGCCCGGATGAGGGCGATGATCTCGTCGATCACGTTCAGGGCCTTGATGCGGCCCTCGAGGATGTGCTCGCGGCGACGCGCCTTCTCGAGCCGGAACGTCGACCGGCGGGTGAGCACCTCGATCTGGTGTGCCACGTAGCCCACGAGCGCGTCGCGCAGGTTGAGCGTGCGGGGCACGCCGTCGACCAGCGCCACCATGTTGATCGAGAACGACGACTGCAGCTGCGTGAGCCGGTACAGGTTGTTGAGCACCACGTTGGCGTTCGCGTCGCGCTTGAGCGTGACCACCAGCTGGGTCTCGCCGCCCGAGGAGTTGTCGTTGAGATCGGCGATGCCGTCGAGGTCGCCGGCGTCGACGAGCTCTTGGATGCGGGCCGCGATCGACGAGCAGCTCGCCTGGTACGGCAGCTCGGTGACGACGATCTCCATCCGGCCGTTGCGACCCTCCTCGATGGTGGCCGTCGCCCGGATCTTCACGCTGCCGCGGCCCGTGCGGTAGGCGTCGATGATGCCGGCACGACCGAGGATCGACGCGCCCGTCGGGAAGTCGGGGCCCTTCACGAACTGCATGAGGTCGTCGGGGGTGGCGTCGGGGTTGCGGAGCAGGTGGATCGTGGCGTCGATCACCTCGCCGAGGTTGTGCGGCGGGATGTTGGTGGCCATGCCCACCGCGATGCCCTGGCTGCCGTTGACCAGCAGGTTCGGGAACCGAGCGGGCAGCACCTCGGGCTGCTCGGTGGTGCCGTCGTAGTTCGGCACCATGTCGACGGTGTCCTCGTCGATGTCGGCGAGCAGCTGCATCGCCAGCGGGTGCAACCGGCATTCGGTGTAGCGGCTCGCGGCCGGTCCGAAGTCGGGGCTCCCGTAGTTGCCGTGGAAGTCGATCAGCGGGTGGCGCAGCGAGAACGGCTGGGCCATGCGAACGAG
>JALOLG010000120.1 GCA_025456105.1 Ilumatobacteraceae bacterium
GTCAGGACCTCCGGTTCCCGCACCACGAGAACGAGCGGGCCCAAGCGGTGGCGCTCGGCAAGCGCTTCGCCAACCACTGGATGCACCACGCGTTCGTGGTCGACGCCGAGGGCGAGAAGATGTCGAAGAGCCTCGGCAACGTCCACAACCTGCTCGACCTCCTCGAGCACTACGACGAGCGCGTCTACCGCCTGCTCATGCTCCAGTCGCACTACCGGAGCCCGGTGCGAGTCGGCACCGAGGCGTTCGAGGCGGCGCAGCGCTCGCTCGCCGGCCTCGACTCGTTCGCCGCCCGCACGGCGGCGCTCCCCACGACGGGCGTCGATCCCGATGCCGACACCCTGGCCGCGTTCCGCACGGCGATGGACGACGACCTCGACACCCCGAAGGGCACGGCGCTGCTGTTCGACACGGTGCGTCGCGCCAATGCCGCGCTCGACGCGGGCGACACCGCCACCGCGGCGTCGCTCGCAGCCGCGGTCGGCGAGATCTGCCGCGCCGTGGGGCTCGAGCTGCGCGCCACTGCGGACGTGCCGGCCGAGGTGGCCGAGCGCGCCGCCGCACTCGATGCCGCCCGCGCCGCCAAGGACTACGCCACGGCCGATGCGATCCGGGCGGCGCTCATCGCAGACGGGTGGACGGTGGAGACCACCAAGGACGGGACGACGGTCCGGCGGTGACCGCCACCCTCGAGCGCCCCGGCGAGCTGCGCCGCCAGCTCCGCGAGGAGCGACGCCGTCCACGCGCCGACCTCCCTCGCATGGGGCAGCAGCCCGGGCTCGACGGCCTCCGGGCGCTGTCGGTGATCGCGGTCATCCTGTACCACGCCGGGTTCTCGTGGATGAAGGGCGGGTTCTTCGGCGTCGAGGTGTTCTTCGTCGTCTCCGGCTTCCTCATCACGACCCTGCTGCTGGAGGAGCGCGAGCGCACACGTGGCACCGATCTCGGGAGCTTCTGGCTGCGACGTGCCCGCCGGCTCCTTCCCGCGCTGTTCGCGATGCTCGCAGCGGTCGCCGTGTGGGGGGTCGTCGCGGGGTCGGCCGAGCAGGTGTCGCAGCTGCGCCGCGACCTCCCGTGGTCGATCCTCTACGTGGCGAACTGGGGCCAGATCCTCGGCGACGTGCCGTACTTCGCGGCCGGTGACCCGCCGCTGCTGCGCCACCTGTGGAGCCTCGCGGTGGAGGAGCAGTGGTACCTGATCTGGCCGCTGGTGTTCGTCGCCTTCGCCCGCACCCGCCTCGCGGCGGCGCGCATCGCGCTGGCGCTCGCCGCGACCTCGTTCGTGGTGATGGCCTTCACGGCGTGGCTCGCGCTGTCGCAGGTGCCGGTGCTCGGCGGTCCGCCGGCGCTCTTCGACGGCACCGACCGGGTCAACTTCATGTACCTGTCGACGATCACGCGGTCGAGCGGCCTCCTCCTCGGGGCCGCCGCGGCGTACGTGTGGCGGCCGTGGCGGTCGCCGGTAGCGACATCGATCCCGGCGGTCCGGCTCGACGTGGCCGCCGGAGTGAGCGTGGGGCTGCTCGGCTGCATCGCCTCGGTGGCCGTGCTCACGGAGCAGTACGTGTACCTGTGGCTGCTGCCGATCGTGACCGTGCTGTCGGTGGTGGCGATCATGTGCGTGGTGCACCCGGCAGCCACCGGGGCCCGGCTGGTGTTCGGGCATCCGTGGCTGGTGGCCATCGGCCAGCGCAGCTACGGGCTCTACCTGTGGCACTGGCCGATCTTCGTGATCCTCGGCGCCACCGAGGGGTCGTGGGCGTCGTTCGTCGTCGCCATGGCGATCGCCGCGGCGATCTCGGAGGTGTCGTTCCGCTTCCTCGAGCAGCCGATCCGTCGGCACGGTCTCGCCGGGCTCCGTGAGCGGTACCGGCTCGACCCCCGGCCGGTGCTCGCCGGGATCGGCGTGGCCGCGGCGCTGGTGGTGGGCGTCGCTGCGTTCTACGCCCGCAGCGAGCCCTTCGACGCCGCCGCCGGTGGCGAGGCGACGTTCGAGCAGCCCGCCGCCGAGGTGCTGCCCGCTCCCGAGTCCACCATCGCCGCCGTCGCGCCCACCGCCCCGCCCGTCCCCGCCCAGCTGCCCGTCACGTTGGCCGTGGTGGGCGACTCGCAGGCGCACTCGCTCGCGATCAACGCTCCCGACGGCATCGAGGGCACCTTCGACGTGGAGAACGGCGCCGTCTCGGGCTGCAGCGTGTTCGACACGGGCCGGGTGCGGTCGACGCTCGAGAGCTTCGACAACAGCTTCGCCATCTGCGAGGGCTGGCAGCAGCAGTGGGCCGAAGCGTCGGCCGGCGCCGACGTGACGCTCGTGGCGATCGGCGCCTGGGACGTGTTCGACGTCGAGGCCGACGGCCAGTGGTACGTGTTCGCCTCGCCCGAGTGGGATGCGCTCTTCCTGCGCAACCTGCAGTCGGGCGTCGACGCCGTGGTGGCGACCGGATCCGAGGTGGCGCTGCTCGAGGTGCCGTGCATGCGCCCGGTGGAGGCCGAGGGTGCCGGCGTGCCGCCGCTGCCCGAGCGCGCCGACGATTCTCGTGTGGCGCACCTCAACGACCTGCTCCGCCAGGTGGCGGCGAGCAACCCCGGCACCGTCACGTTCGTGGAAGGTGCCGACGCCTGGTGCGCCGACGAGGCGATCGCCACCGACCTCAACTACCGCTGGGACGGCGTCCACGTGTACAAGCCCGGCGCCAAGCTCACGTTCGAGACGATCGCCCCCGCGGTCCTCGCCATCGCCGCCTGACTGGCCCGTCCGTTCGTCTTCGTCGCGGTGCTCCGCGCCCCACGCGGAAGACCGCGACCAAGACGGTGGGGGTGGACTGGCGAGGGCTGGACGGACGGTGTTACCAGCGGGTAACTTGGGGCCATGAGCGAGTTCTCCCTCCACCTCAGCGAGGACCAGATCCAGATCCAGAAGTGGGTCCACGACTTCGCCGAGAACGTCATCCGCCCGGCCGCCCACGAGTGGGACGAGGCCGAGGAGTTCCCCTGGCCGATCGTGCAGGAGGCCGCGCAGATCGGCCTGTACGGGATCGACTTCCTCATGAACGCGTTCGGCGACCAGTCGGGGCTCACGCTCCCGGTGGCCATCGAGGAGCTGTTCTGGGGCGACGCCGGCATCGGCATGGCGATCATGGGCTCGGCCCTCGCCGCGGCCGGCATCACCGGCAACGGCACCCCCGAGCAGGTGATGGAGTGGGTGCCGCAGTGCTACGGCACCGCCGACAAGGTGCAGCTCGGCGCGTTCTGCGTGAGCGAGCCCGATGCCGGCTCGGATGTGTCGAGCCTGCGCACGCGGGCCGTGTACGACGAGGCCACCGACGAGTGGGTGCTCAACGGCACCAAGGCGTGGATCACCAACGGCGGCATCGCCGACGTGCACGTGGTGGTGGCGGCCGTCGATCCCGAGCTGAAGGGCCGCGGCCAGGCGAGCTTCGTGGTGCCCCCCGGCACGAAGGGCCTGTCGCAGGGGCAGAAGTACAAGAAGCACGGCATCCGTGCGTCGCACACCGCCGAGGTGGTGCTCGACGACGTCCGCGTGCCGGGCCGTTGCCTGCTCGGCGGCAAGGAGAAGCTCGACGCCAAGCTCGCCCGCGCGCGTGAGGTGGGCCGCTCGGGTGAGAAGCAGCCGGCGATGTCGACGTTCGAGGCCACCCGGCCCGCCGTGGGCGCCCAGGCGCTCGGCATCGCCCGGGCCGCCTACGAGTACGCGCTCGACTACGCGAAGGAGCGCCGTGCGTTCGGCAAGCCGATCATCATGAACCAGGCGATCGCGTTCAAGCTCGCCAACATGATCACCGAGATCGACGCGTCGCGGCTCCTCATCTGGCGTGCCGCGTGGCTCGCTCGCAACGGCGGCTACACGAACGCCGAGGGCTCGATGAGCAAGTACAAGGCGAGCGAGGTGGCCGTGTGGGTGACCGAGGAGGCCATCCAGATCCTCGGTGGCTACGGCTACACCCGCGAGTACCCGGTGGAGCGTTGGCATCGCGACGCGAAGATCCACACGATCTTCGAGGGCACGAGCGAGATCCAGCAGCTCGTGATCAGCCGGGCGATCTCCGGCCTGCGCATCGAGTGAGCGCCGACTGATCTCGGTGACCTCCGTTGCGGCTTCCGCAACTGATGTCACCGAGATCGACTCGGCCCGTCGGGTCAGTCCGGCGAGGCGGTGAGCTCGTCGGCGGTGTGGAGGCGGAGTGCCGGGGCCGCGGCCGGTGAGCGGCTGTCGCGAACGGCGCCGACCGTGCTGGTGCGGAGCGGGACGGCGAGTGCCGCGGTGACGAGGCCGCCGATGGCGATCAGCCACCAGATCTGATCGAACGCGGACATCGTTCCCGTGAGTCCGGTGGCGGCGCCGAGCAGCGCGATGGTGAGCGCGACGCCGAAGGTGCCGCCGAGCTGGCGGCCCGCTTGGAGGGCGGCACCGCCGACCCCGCGCCGGTTGGGTGGGAGTGCCTGGGCGACGACGCTGGAGAGCTGGGGGAACACGAACCCGACGCCGATGCCGCTGAGCACCATGGAGGGGAAGTAGTCGACGAGGTAGTCGGGTTCGGGTCCGAGCATCACGAGGCGGTAGAGCCCGCTGCCGGCGTACAGCACGCCGCCGACGAGCAGGATCGGTCGCTGGCCGATCCGCCCGGCGAGGGTGCCGACGCGTGGTGCGACGAGTCCGACGATGATCGGTCCGGGGGCGACGCCGAAGCCGGCTTGGAGGATCGACCACCCCCACACCTCGGTGAGGAACAGGATCGACCCGAAGAACAGCGCCGCGAAGGCGGTGCCGAACACGAGCATCGCCAGGGTGGCCCATCGGAAGTTGTCGATCCGGAAGAGGTCGAGGTCGAGGACCGGGGCGGTGGTGCGGCGCTGGTGGACGATGAACGCGCCGACGGCGGCGACGCCGCCGGCCAGCAGGCCGAGGGTGCGCGTCGAGATCCAGCCGGCCGTCTCGGTGCCCACCACGGCGGCGGACAGCAGCCCGGCGGCGAGGACCACGAGGATCACACCGACCGGCGCAGGCACGCGCGTGTCGGGGTCGGAGGATTCGCGCAGGTGGGCGCGTCCGGCGACGATCGTGTACACGCCGACCGGGAGGTTGATGAAGAACGCCCACCGCCAGCCGAGGCCCTCGACGATCGCCGCGCCGAGCGTGGGTCCGAGCGCTCCGGCGACGGCGCCCGCCGCGCCCCAGATCGCTACGGCCCGTGGGAGCTGGTCGTGGGCGAACGCGTGCATCACCAGCGCGAGCGACGCGGGGATGAGCGCGGCCGCGCCGGCTGCCTGGACGATGCGGAACACGATGAGCAGCTCGGCGCTCGGCGCCAGACCGCAGGCCATCGACGCCACCGTGAACAGCACCGAACCGGCGAGGAAGACCCGGCGGTGGCCGACGCGGTCGGCCAGCTTGCCGGCCGGGATGAGGAGCGCGGCGAAGACGATGGTGTAGGCGTTGAGCACCCACGACAGCTCGGCCGCGCTCGAGTCGGTGAAGGTGGCCGTGATGTCGGGGAAGGCGACGTAGAGGATGGTGGTGTCGAGGAAGGTCGCCAGCGTGGCCAACGAGGCGATGAGCAGCGTGCGGTTGGAGTGGGCGAACACGATCAGTCCTGGGCGGTGAGGCGGGTCTGGAACGATTCGGCGACAGGTGTCCCGTCGCCGGTGGTGATCACCCCGTGCTCGACGGCCAGCCCGTTGGCCGAGGTCCGGATCTCGAACGACGCGCGCAGCCACTCCTCGTCGCTCAGCAGCAGCTCGGGTTGGTGGAC
>JALOLG010000121.1 GCA_025456105.1 Ilumatobacteraceae bacterium
ACCTCCTCCTCGTGGTCCTGCACGACCGAGACCGCGATGAGCCGATCGGGGGCGAGGCTGCGGGCGTAGCCGATGGCCTGCAGCACGCCCTTGTTGATGCTGCCGACGAGGACCACCACGTAGTGCGTGTGGCGCTGGACGGGGAATCCAGGTGCCACCGTCATCACCTTCGCGACGCGCTCGTAGTGCCGGTGGATCGACATGAACGCGATCACGAGGATCGGGATGAGCGCGGCGGGGATCCAGGCGCCGTCGGTGAACTTCACGACGACGACGATCAGCGCGACGATCGCGGTGGTGACCGCGCCGATGGCGTTGACCACCATGTGGAGGCGCCAGCGCCGCTCGCGGTAGCGGTAGTGGTGCACGCACATGCCGGTCTGGCTGAGCGTGAACCCGGTGAAGACGCCGATGGCGTACAGCGGGATCAGCGCGGTCACGTTGCCGCCGAACGCGATCACCAGTGCGATCGCCACCAGCGACAGCACGATGATGCCGTTCGAGAACACGAGGCGGTCGCCCCGGTTGGTGAGCTGGCGTGGCAGGTAGCCGTCCTTGGCGATGATCGACGACAGGCGCGGGTAGTCGGCGTAGGCCGTGTTGGCGGCGAGGATCAGGATCGCGAAGGTCGCGAACTGCATCACGAAGAACATGACGTTGCGTCCGCCGTAGACGTGCTCGGCCATCTGTGCGAGCACCGTGTTGGTGATGAGACCCTCCTCGTCGGCCACCGGCTGGAGGTCCTTGGCCAGCACCGAGATGCCGAAGAACAACGTGCCGAGGATCGTCGCCATCCAGATCAGGGTGGTGCTCGCGTTCTTGCTCTCCGGCTTCCGGAACGCGGGCACGCCGTTCGACACGGCCTCGACGCCGGTGAGCGCGACGGCACCCGACGCGAACGCCTTGAGGAAGAAGTAGAGCGTGATCGCTCCCTGACCCGCGAGCAGCTCCTGCGAGACCGGGTCGCTGTGGTCGATCGGTGGGAGGTCCTGGAACCACACGCGGTACAGGCCGACGACGATGAGCAGCGCCAGCGACACGATGTAGAGGTACGTCGGCGGGGCGAACAGGGCCCCCGACTCCTTGAGGCCGCGCAGGTTGGCGAGCGTCATGAGGACGATGAAGCCCACGCAGAGGTGCACCCGGTAGGGCTCGAGGTCGTTGAAGGCCGAGACGATCGCGGCGACACCGCCCGACACCGACACCGCGACGGTGAGGATGTAGTCGACCAAGAGCGACCCGCCGGCGACGAGGCTCGGGTAGCGCCCGAGGTTCTCCTTGCTGACGACGTACGAGCCGCCGCCGCTGGGGTAGGCGTAGATCGTCTGCCGGTAGCTGCTGGCGACGATCGCCAGGAGCACGATCACCATCAGCGAGATGGGGACGAGCCGGTCGTACGCCGCAGCACCGGCGGCGGCGAGCGACAGGAAGACGATGAGGATCTCCTGTGTGGCGTAGGCCGTCGAGGAGATCGCGTCGCTGGCGAAGACCGGCAGCGCGACCTTCTTCGAGATGCGCTGGTGCTGCTCCTCGCTGCTGGCGATCGGCGAGCCGATCAGCACCCGCTTGAAGACGCTGGTCACTTGTGGTGAGCCTACGATGCCCGTCGTGCACGTGGTGGTGATCGGCTGTGGGCGTGTCGGCTCGGCGCTGACGCGCTCGCTGGTCGAGTCCGGGCGCGACGTGGTGGTGGTCGATCGGAGCCGGAGTGCGCTCGCTCGCCTCGGTGATGCGTTCCCGGGCCGCAGGGTCGTGGGCGTCGGGTTCGCATCCTGTGCGCTCGCGTCGCGCGGGAGCACTTCGGCGTCGAACGGGTGGTGGCCCGGATCTACGACCCGCGCCGGGCCGCGGTGTACCAGCGGCTCGGGATCCCGACGGTGGCCAGCGTGTCGTGGACGAGCGAGCGGATCATGCGCCGTGTGCTGCCCGATCAGCCGGCGGTCGAGTGGACCGACGCCAGCGCGTCGATCTCGATCGTCGAGCGAGCGGTGGCCCCGGGATGGTCCGGTCGTCGGCTCTCCGAGCTCGAGGAGCGCAAGGAGCTCAGGGTCGTTGCGGTCGGGCGGCTCGGGTCAGCACTGCTGCCGGCGTCGGATCTCGTGCTCCAGGACGGCGATCTGATCTACGTCGCGGCGCGATCCGAGGCGATCGCCGAGCTCGACGTGCTGCTGGCGGCACCCGGCTCGGCTCGGCACTGAGGAGGGCGACGATGCAGGTCGTGATCGCCGGTGGTGGCAGCGTGGGGCGGTTCATCGCGCACCAGCTCGCCGCCGAAGGACACGTCATCACGCTGCTCGACAGCGACGCGGCGGTGGTGGAGCAGTACCGGGAGCGCCCCGATCAGGCATCGGTCCGATGGGTGCTGGGCGATGCATGCGACCTCGACGTGCTCGACGGCGCAGGGCTCGCTGACGCCGACGTCGTCGCCGCGGTGACGGGCGACGACGAGGACAACCTCGTCGTGTCGCTGCTGGCCAAGCAGGAGTTCGGGGTGCCCCGCGTGATCGCGCGGGTGAACAACCCGAAGAACGAGTGGATGTTCGACGTCACCTGGGGTGTCGACATGGCGGTCAGCACGCCGCACCTCATCACCGGGCTCGTGCGAGAGGCGGTGTCGATCGGGTCGTTCGTTCGCCTGCTGTCGCTGGGGGGCGGGAAGGCGCAGATCGCCGAGGTGACGCTCGCGGCGGCGTCGCCTGCGGTCGATCGCGAGATCGTGGCGGTCGGGTTCCCGCGAGATGCGAGCGTCGTGGCGGTCCTCCGCGACGGTCGGGTCGTGGTGCCGCGTGGGGACACCGTGCTGCGCGCTGGCGATGAGGTGCTCGTTCTCGTCACCCCGGAGAGCGTCACCGCCGTCGAGGCGCTGCTCATCGGCAGCTGATCAGGGCAGGAGCGTGTAGGCGGGGTTCACGAGCACTGGTCGGCCCCGGTCGACCGAGGCGACGCCCTCGAGCAGGATCCCGCGGCCGTGCTCGATCCCGCCGACGTTGCGCCGACCGGTGAAGACGGCCGTCGCATCGCCGGTCCCGTCGGAGATCACGATCTCGAACGCCGGCACTCCTGATCGGGGAGTGGACCGGATGCGGCTGACCTCGCCCCCGATGCGTATGGGGCGACGGAGGGGCATCTCGCCGATCGGCGTCAGCTGGAGTCCGGAGAATCGGGTCTGGAGTCGCGCTGCGTCGATCTCGTCGATCGATGCCGTCAGCCGCTTGGCGAGGTCGCGGATGCCCATCGACCGAGACGCTACGCCCGCGCCGGTGGTTCTACCCTGGCCACCATGCACCGCCTCTCGCTCGCCGCCGGGACGCTGCCGGAGTTCACGCCGGGCGAGACGGTGGCTGCGGCTGCTGCGGCGGGGTTCGACGCCGCCGGCATCTGGATCGATCTCGCCACGTGGACGGACGCGACCACGGCCGACGTGCGCCGGCGGCTCGACGACACCGGTCTCGACGCGCTCGACGCGGAGGTGTGCATCCTGCTCGCCGACCGCGGGAGCGACGAGGGTCGGCGGATGCTCGACATCGCCGCCGCAGTGGGAGCCGAGCACCTGCTCGTGGTGAGTCGTGATCCTGATCGGGGACGGACGGCCGACCACTTCGCCGAGCTCTGCGAGCACGGCGCCTCGGTGGGGGTGCGCCCGGTGATCGAGTTCATGCGCTTCATGTCCGTGCGGACGCTCGCCGAGGCGCTCGCCGTGGTCGACGCGGCAGGTCACCCGCTGGGTGGGGTGCTGGTGGACGCGCTGCACCTGGCTCGGTGCGGTCTCGGTCCCGCCGACGTCGCCGAGGCGGCAGCGGTGCACCCCGACCGGTTCCCCTACGCGCAGCTCTGTGACGCGGTCGCGGAGACACCGGCGGAGGAGCTGCTGGTGCGGGAGGCCCTCGACGAGCGGCTGCTGCCGGGCGAGGGTGCGCTGCCGGTCGGCGAGCTCGCGGCGGTGTTCGGTGCCGACGCAGGGTTCAGCATGGAGCTGCGCTCGGCGGCACTTCGCCGCGATCACCCCGATCCGGTCGATCGGGCCAGCGCGGTGCTGGCGGCATCGGCGCACCTGCGAGCGTGACGGGGCCGGGGCCGGCGATGCGCACGAGCGTCGCACACGTGCGGCAGGCCCAGGTGACATCGGCGACGTAGCGGGTGTGAGCGAACGGTGGCCGTGTGGCGCGGCGGCTGAACGTGCCGCAGACGGTGATGGCGCGCCCGATCGAGTCGTGACGGCCCCGGACCACCGGGTCGCTCGCGGGTCGGAGTGCGTGCGAGCGCTCGAACGAGCGACCGCGCTCGGGGTCGACGACCGGGAGGGCGGGGTGGCCGGCTGCGCGCTGCTCGCGGCGGCACCGGTAGGCGCGCTGTCGGCAGGCGTTGGTGCAGTAGATGCGAGCGCGGCCGGGACGGGCGAACCGCGGGGTCGGTCGCTCGCACACTGGGCAGCTCCACGATGCGACGATGCGATCGGGCTCGTGGGCCCGGGGCGGGCGGCGGTGCGTGGTGCTGTCGGCCATGTCCCGACTGTCGCACGGGGGTGTGACACCTTCGCGAGGCCGTCGCCGCGTGGGGGGCGGCCGGTGGCGGAGAGCGGTGCGCGCCGGCGCCTTCGCTGATCGTCTCGCCGCTCGTCGGGTAGTGGGCACGGCCCCTCCCGAATCGTCTCGCCCGGGATGACGTCCCGTGCGCGCGTGTCTCGAATCGTCTCGGGCGGGTTGCGTCGACCGGGCACGGCGGCAACGCAGGCGTGCGTCCGGTGAGACGATTCACGAGGGGTGAACGTCGGGCGTGGGTCCGGTGAGACGATTCACGACGCGGCCCGGCACACGACCGCCGGCTCCGAGACGATTCACGAGGACCTGCGATGCGATCCCGGTCGGGGGGCGACGTCAGAATCGGCCGAGCCGTCCGCACGCCACGAGGAGCGCCCATGACCACGTCCGCCCACGCATCGTCAGCGATGATCGCCATCATCGGCCACGTCGACGTCGACCCCGCCGTCCGTGACGAGCTCGTCGCCGCGACCGCCGACCTCCAGCGGTCGACGCAGCAGGACGAGCCTGGTTGCCTCGTCTACACCATCGCCGCTGATCCCGCGGATCCCGGGCGCATCCGGATCACCGAGCTCTGGGAATCGGCCGAGGCCCTCGACGCGCACTTCCAGCACCCGAACTTCCTCGCCACCGGCGGCGTGCTGCGGCAGGCCGCACCCCGCGGCGGCAGCGCGCGCAAGTACCGGATCGATGCCGTCGCCGATGTCCGTGGGCCCGACGGTGCGATGTCGACCGCGTTCCCGGACGCCGACGGGTGATCGTCAGCGGCGACGCTCGCCGAGGAAGCGGCTCGTGAACGTCGCCAGGTTGCCGATGTAGTTCGCTCGCTCGTACGCCGCGGGATCAGCCGCCGCGTCGCGCCGCACGGCACCCCGCATCTCACCCACGGATCCGTACTCGTGCTCGCGCATCCACTCCACGAGGCCCTGCTCGATGGTGGCGATGTGCCCGGGTCCGTTGCGGAGCACAGCCGAGGTCGTCATCACGACATCGGCGCCCGCCAGGAGCAGCTTGGCGGCATCCTCGCCGCTGTGCACCCCGGTGCTCCCTGCGATCGAGATGCGCAGGTACTCGCGCAGGATGCCGATCCAGCGCAGCGGCAGTCGCAGCTCCTCAGGCGTGCTCAGAGCGATCCGCGCCTGCACCTCGAGCGTCTCGAGGTCGAGGTCGGGGAGGTAGAAGCGGTTGAACATCACGACTCCGCTGGCACCCGCATCCTGCAGCCCGACGGCGAACGCAGCGACCGAGGAGTAGAACGGCGAGATCTTGACCGCGACCGGCAGGTGGATCTCCTCGCAGAGCAGCGCGACCAGCTCGAGCTGCTCTGCCTCGATCGAGAGCCCGCTCACCGCCGGGTCGGCCGCGATCGTGTACAGGTTCAGCTCCACGGCGTCAGCCCCGGCGTCCTCGAGCAGTCGTGCGTAGCGCAACCAGCCGCCGATGTGCGTGCCGTTCAGGCTCGCCACGACCGGGACGTCGACGCGGTCGCGCGCCGCCTGCACCAGCGCGAGGTAGGCGTCGACGCCGGTGTTGTAGCCGTCGACCTCCGGGAAGAACGAGGTCGCCTCGCCGAAGCTCTCGCTGTGGAGCGAGAACAGCCGGTCGATCTCGGCGGTCTCGTGCTCGATCTGCTCCTCGAACAGCGACGGCAGGGTGACGGCGGCCGCACCGGCGTCGACGAGCTCGGCGAGGCGGTCGAGGTCACCGGTGTACGGCCCGGCCGAGGCCACGATCGGCGACCGCAGCTGCAGGCCCAGGTACGTGGTGCGCAGGTCGATGCCGGTGGTGCTCACGGCTGGTCCTCCCCCTCGGTGCTGTGGGGCACGGTCCGTTCCAACCCGGCCAGCTGCTCGTAGTACCGCCATCGCTCGTCGATGTCGGCCTGAGCGAGGTCGAGCAGCTGCTCGAAGCGGTTGGGGTCGCTCCGGGCGAGCATGGCGAACCGGGCCTCCTTGGTGGCGAAGTCGCGCAGCGGGATCGACGGTGCCGCCGAGTCGAGCTGGAAGGGGTGCTCGTGGGCGTCCTCGCTCGGTCGGTACCGGTACAGCGGCCAGTAGCCGCTGCGCACCGCATCGCGCTGGTGGCCCATCGAGGTCGCCATGTCGATCCCGTGGGCGATGCAGGTGGAGTAGGCGATGACCAGCGACGGCCCGTCCCAGGCGTCGGCCTCGAGCAGCGCCTTCACCGTCTGGACGTCGCTCCCGCCGAGCGCGACCTGGGCGACGTACACGTTCCCGTAGCGCCGCGCGATCGCGCCCAGGTCCTTCTTGCCGGTCGACTTGCCGGCCGTCGCGAACTTGGCGACCGCACCACGCGGCGTGGCCTTCGACGACTGCCCGCCCGTGTTCGAGTACACCTCCGTGTCGAGCACGAGCAGGTTGACGTTGCGGCCGCTGGCGAGCACGTGATCGACGCCACCGAACCCGATGTCGTAGGCCCAGCCGTCGCCACCGACGATCCAGATGCTGGAGCGGACGAGCTCGTGGGCGATCGCGCGCAGGCGGTCGGCCCGCACGTCGTCGACGCCCTCGAGGCGATCGAGGAGCCGGTCGACCCGCCGGCGCTGTGCGGCGATCTCGGCCTCGTCGCCCTGGTGCGAGTGGAGCAGCTCGGTGACGAGGTCGTCGCCGATCGCGTCGGCGAGCTCGGTCACCAGTCGCTGCGCCTCGCGCTGGTGGTGCTCGACGGCGAGCCGCATCCCGAGTCCGAACTCGGCGTTGTCCTCGAACAGCGAGTTCGACCAGGCCGGACCGAGACCATCGGCGTTGGTCGCCCAGGGCGTCGTCGGCAGGTTGCCGCCGTAGATCGACGAGCAGCCGGTGGCGTTGGCCACCACGATCCGGTCGCCGAACAGCTGGGTGAGCAGCTTCAGGTAGGGCGTCTCGCCGCAGCC
>JALOLG010000455.1 GCA_025456105.1 Ilumatobacteraceae bacterium
GCCCGGACGCTGCCACCAACGTGGTGGTGAGCGACACGATCCCGGCGCCGTTCGTGGTGCAGTCGATCGAGCAGGGCTCGTTCAGCTGCACCCGGAGCGGCAACGCGATCACCTGCACCCGGGCGACGATGGCGGTCGGCGAGACCCTCTCCGTCAAGGTGCGGGTCGCGACACCGGTCGACGCGGCCCAGGGTGTCGTGGTCAACACCGGGTCGGTGCAGGCGGTGACGCCTGATCCGAACCTGGCCAACAACTCGGCGTCGGCGTCGGTGACGATCCCGGCAGCGGCGGTGCAGCCGCCGGCTCCGAACCCGCTGCCGGCCACCGGCGCCGGGTTCGCCGAGACGGGTGCTCGGATCGCCGCTATCGTGCTCGGCGCTGGACTGATCGTGCTGGCGGCTGCCCGCCGTCGGCGCTACGGATCGCTCAACTGAGCGGGCAGGCAGGTCCGGGTGTGGCGACCGCCGCGCCGCCCCGGACCGGCCGCTCAGTTCCGATCCGCCCCATACTGGGCCTGTGACGTTGCCCCCTCCTCCGAGCCGCTCGTTCGCGAGCGACAACGCCGCCGGTGCCCACCCCCGTGTGCTCGAGGCGGTCGCTCGGGCCAACCACGGCCACGTGCTCGCCTACGGCGACGACGTGCACACCCGGGCGTGCGAGGAGCGCTTCCGTGAGCTCTTCGGCCGTGACGTCACGACGCTGCTCACCTTCAACGGCACGGGTGCCAACGTGCTGGCGCTCGCACTCCTGCTGGGTCCCGCCCAGGCCGTGGTGTGCTCGGAGTGGGCCCACATCGCGGTCGACGAGACCGGGGCGCCCGAGCGGGCGCTGGGCGCCAAGCTGATCGATCTGCCGTCGGCCGACGCCAAGCTCGTGCCCGAGCAGCTCGACGAGCTCGCCCACCTGATCGGTGTGAAGCACCACGCCCAGCCGGGCGTGGTGTCGATCACCCAGAGCACCGAGCTCGGCACGCTCTACACGGTCGAGGAGGTGGCGGCGCTGTGCGACACTGCGCACCGGCTCGGCATGAAGGTGCACCTCGACGGCGCCCGCATCGCCAACGCCACCGTGGCGCTCGGTGGCACCATCGACACCCTGCGCGCGTTCACCGTCGAGGCCGGGGTCGACATCGTGTCGTTCGGCGGCACGAAGAACGGGCTGCTCGGCGGCGAGGCCGTCATCGTGCTCGACCCCGCGCTCGCCGGGCCGGGCGAGTTCGTGCGCAAGCAGGTCACCCAGCTGCCCTCGAAGATGCGGTTCATCGCGGCGCAGTTCGATGCGCTGCTGGCCGACGGGCTGTGGCTCGAGCTCGCCAGGCACTCGAACGCCATGGCGACCCTGCTCCACGACCTCACCGCCGACATCCCGGGCGTGCACCACGCCGCTCCCCCGGCGGAATGGGGCCCGGCGAGCACGACCACGGGGGCTCGCCCCCACCGATACGCCGAGGGGGCATCGATGGCTGCAGTCGAGATCGTCGTCACACGTCTCGAGACCGACGACGACTGGATGCGACAGGCGGCGTGCAAGGGGCTCACCCACCTGTTCTTCCCGACCGCAGCGGAGCGCCCACAGGCCCGCGAGCGCCGTGAGGCGATGGCCCGCCAGGTGTGCGCCGGCTGCTCGGTGCAGGACACGTGCCGCGAGTACGCCCGCGACCACCACGAGTACGGCTACTGGGGCGGCGAGTCCGAGGACGAGCGCCACGCTGCCGGCTTCCGGCTGATCGCGCCGATCGGCGTCCGCGCTCGCTCCGCCGGCTGATCCCCCACCACTCACCCGCTGCGATGCCCGACGTCACCGTCGTCGGCAGCGCCAACCTCGACCTCGTCGCGTCCGTCCCACGCTGCCCGCTCCCCGGCGAGACGCTGCTCGCCCACGGCTACGCCGAGCACCCGGGCGGCAAGGGGCTCAACCAAGCGGTGGCGGCGGCGCGCTCGGGCGCTGCGACCCGTCTGGTCGCTGCAGTCGGCGACGACCCCGCCGGGGTGCGGTTGCGCGAGATCGTGCACCAGGAGGGCATCCAGCCCGACGTCGCCGTCGTGACCGCTCCGAGCGGCCGGGCGCTCATCTCCGTCGGCGACGACGGCGAGAACTCGATCGTGGTCGTGCCCGGCGCGAACGCGCGGCTCGTCTGGCCCGGCGGCGACCCCGGGACGGTCGTGCTCGCCCAGCTCGAGGTGCCGATCGACACGGTCGTCGCGGCGTTCGACGACGCACGTCGCTCCGGCGCCGTCACCATCCTCAACCCGGCGCCCGCGCGATCGCTCCCGGCGTCGCTGCTCGAGCGGTGCGACGTGGTCGTACCCAACGAGCACGAGCTCGAGCTCGTGGGCGGCGTCGACGGCCTGCGCGCCGCGGGGGTCCGCACGATCGTCGTCACGCGTGGCGCGGCGGGGGTCGATGTGGTCCACG
Organism: Ilumatobacteraceae bacterium; assembly: GCA_025456105.1. Lineage (GTDB taxonomy): Bacteria > Actinomycetota > Acidimicrobiia > Acidimicrobiales > Ilumatobacteraceae. The sequence continues at coordinate 2,416 of JALOLG010000455.1, forward strand.
ACGGCGAGTCGTGGCACGAGCCACCGATCCAGGTCGAGCCGGTCGACACCACCGGTGCCGGCGATGCGTTCTGTGGTGCGCTCGCGGCGCGACTCGCTCTGGGCGACGACCTCCGCGCCGCGGTCCGGTGGGCAGTCGCCGCGGGGGGACTCGCCACGACCGTCGTGGGCGCCGTGCCGTCGATGCCCGCTGCCGACGCGATCGCGGCAGCCGTCAGTGCCGCAGCACGAGCGCGGCCCACCCCTCCCGGGTGAGCCGGTCGACCACGTGCATCGGCGCGAGCGCCTCGACGACGTGGTCGTGGCCCTCGGCGAGCACGCCCGACACGACGAGCACTCCAGCCGGTGCGGTGAGGCGGCGCAGGTCCTCGGCCATCATCACCAGCTCGGGAGCGAGGATGTTCGCGAGGACGATGTCGAACGGGCCCTCCAGCCGGGCGACCGGCGTCGTGTCGACCTCGATCACGCCCCGGACGCGGTTGCGCTCTGCGTTCTCGCTGGTGGCCGTCACGGCGGCCGGGCTCACGTCGACCGCCCGGACGTAGGGCGCGCCGCCCAGGGCGGCGGCGATGCCCAGC
>JALOLG010000122.1 GCA_025456105.1 Ilumatobacteraceae bacterium
CGCCGACTGCTGCGGCGCTGACCGGGCCGCTGCGAGCGGCTCGGTCTGGTGGGCACGACGGGACTCGAACCCGGGACCTCCACCGTGTCATGGTGGCGCTCTAACCAACTGAGCTACGCGCCCGTAGCCGGCCCGTACGCTAGCAACTCGTGGCGGCCACCCCACACCTGCCGGTGATCGACGTGGCGCCCCTGCTCGACGCCACCGCCGAGCCCGCGACGGTCCTGGCGGTCGCAACGCGCATCGACCGAGCGTGTCGCGACGTCGGCTTCTTCGCGATCACCGGGCACGGACTCGACCCCGACCTGCGTCGTCGGCTCGACCACGCGGCGCGCGCGTTCTTCGCCCTGCCGACCGAGCAGAAGGCCGAGATCGCCATGGCGCGCTCGGGTGCGGCGTGGCGGGGGTGGTTCCCCCTCGACGGCGAGCTCACGCGCGGCGTGCCCGACCACAAGGAGGGCCTCTACCTCGGGCTCGACCACGCACCCGACCACCCTCGGGTGCTCGCCGGCGTGCCACTCCACGGGCCCAACGCCTACCCGGCGGCCCCCGCCGAGCTCGAGCCGGCTGTGCGCGAGTGGCTCGACCGCGTGGTGGCCCTCGGGCAGGCCGTGCTCGGCGGCATCGCACTCGGACTCGGCCTCGACCGCGAGTGGTTCGCCCTCCATCTCACCGCCGATCCCACCGTCCTGCTGCGCATCTTCCGCTACCCGCCAACCGAGACCGCCGACGGCTGGGGCGTCGCCGAGCACACCGACTACGGGCTGCTCACCCTGCTCGCCCAGGACGACTGCGGCGGGCTCCAGGTGCGCGTCGGCGACGGCTGGGTCGACGTCCCGGCCGATCCCGATCTGCTGGTGTGCAACCTCGGCGACATGCTCGACCGCCTCACCGAGGGCCGCTACCGGTCGACCCCGCACCGGGTGCGCAATGCGTCGGGACGCGAGCGCATCTCGATCCCGCTGTTCCTCGATCCGTCGTGGGACGCCGAGGTGGTGGCGCTCCCCCTCGCGGGCAGCCCGCCCGCCGACGACGCCGACCGGCGCTGGGACGGTGCGAGCGTGCACGCCTGGGAGGGCACCTACGGCGAGTACCTCACCGCCAAGGTGGCCAGGGTGTTCCCCGACCTGTTCCGGGCCGTGGCGCCGACGGTCAGCGCAGCCGCACCGCCACCTCGTTCGCCAGCAGCCGACCCGACGGCGTGAGCACCCACCGCCCGTCGCGCTCGGTCACGAGCCCGGGGACCTCGTCGGGATCGAGCGCGTCGATCGGCACGCCGTCGCGTGTCCGCACCGCGAGCTGCAGCGCCTCGATGCGCCGCGACTCGGCGTCGAGGCGCTCGCCGGCCGCCTCGGTGCTGGTGCCCGCCTCCACGGCCGCCACGTAGCGCTCGGGGGTGCGCAGGTTCCACCATCGCCGGCCGTCGCGATGCGAGTGCGCGGCGCACCCGACCCCGAGGTACTCGCCCTGACGCCAGTAGAGGAGGTTGTGCCGGCACTCGTGACCGGGCCGCGCCCAGTTCGACACCTCGTAGTTCGCCAGGCCGGCACCGGTCAGCACGGCGTCGGCCAGCTCGTACTTGTCGGCCTGGTCGTCGTCGTCGGGGTGGCGGGCCGGATCGAGCGCCAGCGGTGTGCCGGCCTCCACCGTGAGGGCGTAGGCCGACACGTGCGGCGGCTCCAGCGCGACGACCGCGTCGAGCGTGGTGCGCCAGTCGTCGAGGGTCTCACCGGCCCCGCCGTAGATGAGGTCGAGGTTGAAGGTGGGCACGCCGACCGAGCGGATCGCCGCCACCGCCCGCTCGACGTTGCGGCGGTCGTGGCGACGGCCGAGCGACGCCAGCACCCGGTCGACCATCGACTGGACCCCGAGGCTCACCCGGGTCACCCCGGCCTCGAGGTACCGCTCGAGCAGATCGGTGTCGACGTCGTCGGGGTTGCACTCGACGGTGATCTCGGCCCCGGGCGCCACCGGGATCGAGCGGATCACGGCCGCCAGCAGGACGGGGTCGACGAGCGATGGGGTGCCGCCCCCGACGAACACGCTGGTGGCGAGCGGGAGGCCCGCTGCGACCTCGACCGCCACGTGTCGCCGCACCGCCGCGAGGTAGCGCTCGGCCAGCTCGGAGCGGTCGGTCCAGGTGGCGAACGCGCAGTAGTCGCACTTCGAGGCGCAGAACGGCACGTGGACGTACACCCCGAACGGGGCGGGTGCGTCAGGAGGGACGGAAGACAAGGTCGAGCGCCTCCAGGCGGGCGGCGACCTGATCGACGGGGATGTCGAGCATCGCCGCGATGGCGCGCTGGTCGTCGGCCCGGATGGTGAGCACGCGCCCGTTGAAGTCCTGGCGCTGGACCTGGATCATCCGCAGGAAGCGGGTGAGCATCTCGAACGGCGCACCGTGGAGCTGCGACAGCTTGGCGATGTCGATGGCGAGCTTCTGGCGGCCACCGCCCGGCTCGGTGGTGGCACGGCCGTCCTGCGGCAGCAGCTGGCTGACGGGCACCTCGTAGAACGCCGCGAGCCGATCGAGCCGTGGCAGCGACAGCGCGCGCTCGCCCCGCTCGTAGGCGCCGAGCACGGAGGCCTTGAACTCCTGGTTGGAGCGCGCCTCGACCTCGTGCAGCGACAGCCGCTTCTGCTTGCGGATCGCCCGCAGGCGCTCGCCGACGGCGATGCTGTAGGCGGTCGGGGCCTCTTCGATGTCCATACCGAGCGTGGCGAGACTACGCCTCGCCGACACTCGGCGTCCACAGCAGCGCGCACACGGTGAGCGCCGCGGTCTCCACCCGGAGGACGGAATCACCCAGGTCGACGGCGTCGCGGGCCAGCTCGAGCTCCCGGGGCGACCACCCGCCCTCGGGGCCGACCGCGATCGCGCGGTCGGCCACGGAGCGTGGCCGACCACCGGGTTCGGCCACGACGAGCCCGGGCAGCACCGACGCCGCGTCGACCGGGCCCTCCACCGCAGGCAGCCACACGCCCCGCGACTGGCCGAGGGCGCCACGGGCCACCGACCGCAGGCGCTCGAGCTGCCGCGCCGCACGCTCGCCGTCCCACCGCACGACGGAGCGGTCGGCGTGGAGGAGCACGATCCGGCCGATCCGCAGCTCGGTGGCCTTCTGGACGATCCACTCGGGACGCTCGGCCTTGGGGATCGCGAACGCGAGCGTCGACGACTCGGGCACCGGCAGCGTGTGCACGTCGCCGGTCGGCTCGAGCCCGGCGCCGGTCCAGGTGGTGGCGCGCCACGAGCCCCGGCCGTCGGTGACGGTGACCACCTCGCCGGCCCGGAGCCGCAGGACCCGACCGAGGTGATGGACGTCGTCGTCGGCTGCGACCGGCAGCGCCACGTCGTCGACCACGACGTGCGCCGCCGAGCGTCGCAGCGCCTCGATCACGAGAACGCCGACTTGATCCTCGAGAAGAAGCCGGTCGTGGGCTCACCCACGGCCTCGCCACGCCCCGCCGCGAAGCGCTTGAGCAGGTCGGCCTCCTCGCTCGACAGCGACGTGGGCACCTGCACCTCGACGATGGCGCGCAGGTTGCCGCGACCGCGCCCCTGCAACCGCGGGACGCCCCGTCCGCGCAGCACGAACTCGCGGCCGGGTTGGGTGCCGGCCGGGACGACGAGCGTCTCGTCGCCGTCGAGCGTGGGCAGCTCGAACGAGGTGCCGAGCGCCGCCTGGGCGATCGAGATCGGCACCGTGGTGACGAGATCGTCGCCGTCGCGGGCGTAGCGGTCGTGGGCGCCGACCCGCAGGTGCACGTAGAGGTCGCCGGCCTTGCCGCCGCGCGGACCTGCCGCGCCACGACCGCTGAGCCGCAGCGTGGAGCCGGTGTCGACGCCGGCCGGCACGTCGACCTGGTACGTCTTCTCGGCGGTGACGCGCCCGTCGCCGCGGCACGTGGAGCACGGCGTGGCGATCGTCTCGCCGGTGCCGCCGCAGCGGCTGCACGGGCTGGCGGTGACCATCTGACCCAGGATGCTCTGGCGCACCCTCCGCACCTGGCCGGATCCACCGCAGTCGGCGCACCGCACGGGCTGCGTGCCCGGCGCGGCACCCGAGCCCTCGCAATCGGCGCACGTCTGCGGCAGGCGCACGGTGACCCCCACCTGGGCACCGAACACGGCCTGCTCGAACTCGATGTCGGCGACCACCTCGATGTCCTGGCCGCGCGGTGGCCCCGCCGGCCCGCGGCGGCCGCCGCCGCCGCCGAACGGGTTGCTGCCACCGAAGAACGCGTCGAACAGGTCGCCGAGGTTGGCGCCGAACACGTCGTCGGCGCTCGCGCCCGCGCCGCCCACCCCGGCCTCGCCGAATCGGTCGTAGCGGGCGCGCTGGTCGGGGTCGGAGAGCACGGCGTACGCCCGTGCGACCTCCTTGAACCGCTCGGCGGCGGCCGGGTCGTCGGGGTTCGCGTCGGGGTGCAGCTCGCGGGCGCGCTGGCGGTAGGCGCGCTTCAGCTCGTCGGCGGAGGCGCCGCGCTGCACCCCGAGCAGCTGGTAGTAGTCGGCCGCCACCGTCAGCCGTCCCCGAGGCGGCGGCCGAGCTGCTCGCTCACGACGTCGACGGTGGCGAGCGCCTGCGGGTAGTTCATGCGGGTGGGCCCGAGCACGCCGACGGAGCCGAGGTGCTCGCCCTCCACCACGATCGGCGCGACGACGACCGAGCAGGCGGCGAGCGGCTCGACGCCGTGCTCGACGCCGATCGCCACCGACATCCCCCGATCGACGATGTCGCGCACGAGCGACACGACGATGAACTGCTGCTCGAGGGTGTGCAGCACGCTGCGGACGACCTCGACGGCGTCGAACGCGGCGGCCACCGAGGAGGCACCGCCGAGGTAGACGTGGTCGTCGTGGGCGACCTCCCGGATCGCGAGGAGGGCGTCGGCGCACACGCGGTCGACCACCTCGTCGCCCGTGGGTGGCAGCTCGGCCACGGCCCGCAGCGGACTGCCCGTCAGCTGCGCGGTGAGGTGGCTGGTGGCTGCGTCGAGGCGGACGTCGGTCACGTCGGCGCCGAGCTCGATGAGCTGGTTCTCGACCGAGCCGTTGGCGAACACCACGACGACGGTGGCGGCCGTCGACGAGAGGCCGACGACCTGGACCGAGCGCACCGGCTCGCCCTCGGCCCGCGGGCCGACGACCACCGCCGCGTAGCGGGTGAGGTCGGCGAGCAGCGTGGAGGTGCGGTGCAGCATCTCCTCGAGTCGGCCGTGGGCCGCTTCGAAGAACTGCCCGACCTGGCTCGTGGTGGCGGCGTCGAGCCGGCCGGGTCCGGCCAGGTGGTCGACGAAGAACCGGTAGCCCTTGTCGGTGGGGATGCGGCCGGCCGATGTGTGCGGCTGCACGAGGAAGCCCTCCTGCTCGAGGACGGCCATCTCGTTGCGCACCGTGGCCGGCGAGACCCCGACGCCGGGCGCCGTCGCGATGTGCGCGGAGCCGACGGGCTGCGCGGTGGCGATGTACTCCTGCACCACGGCGCCGAGGATCGCGGCTTTGCGTTCGTCGAGCATCTGGCAGTCAAGCCTACCGAGTGCCAGTCAGCGGCCGCCGACCGTCCGGTACCGGGCGAGGGCCTCGAGGCGCTCGGCCGCGTGGTCGACCATCGGTGCCGGGTACGCACCGCCGCCCACCTCGGGCACCCAGCGGGTCACGTAGGCGCCGTCCGGGTCGTAGC
>JALOLG010000123.1 GCA_025456105.1 Ilumatobacteraceae bacterium
AGAGGTGGCGGTACCACTCGTCCTCGGCGTACTGCTGCTCCCACTTCGTCGACATCACCGCCGGGTCGGTGGTGTCGGCCAGCACCTGCTCGAAGAAGTCGATGTAGCTCGGGTGGTGGACCGGGTGGAACTCGCGGTACGTGGGGTGGGTCATGATCACCACGCCGCCCTCGCGCACCAGCGGCTTGCCGCGGTACATGTTGAACAGGTAGCCGAGCCCCATGCACATCACGAGCACCGGGTTCATCACCGACTCGGGGTTGTAGGGGCTGATGAACGGGATGCCCATCGTGAGGATGTCGGTCTGGCCCTGCACCTCCACGAGCTGCTGGCGGTACACGTGCTCGAGCGTCACCTCGTGGACGGCGTCGGTGCTGCCGGCCGTCACGCTCGTGCACCGGTAGGGCGCCTCGATCGAGTGGAAGATCTTGCGGGCGAGCTTGGTGGGCGTGCGCTCGAGCGCCTTCGCCGTGGCGAGGTAGCTCGCGCGGTCCTTGGCGCTCCACTCCCACTCGCGCTTGGAGAGGAAGTCGAACGGCGCCGGGAAGGTGTCGGTGTTGAGCGTGGTCTCGACCGTGAAGATGCGCGGGCCGTGGTCGCGCAGCACCGAACCCATGCGCCAGATGCTGTGGTGGAGCGCGCTGTGGTGGCGGTCCATGAGGCTGCGCGTGTGCTGCAGGGTGTGCGGGTTGTGGTGGTGGCTCAGGCAGCGGTACGAGGCGAGCCCGGTGACGAGCGACTTCCAGCCGCCGTCCATCGCCACCTGGTTGACGTTGGCGTACACGACGAGGTCGCTCTCGGCGGCGCGCTTGGAGATCTCGACGACCTCGCCGTGGTCGGTGGTGCCGATGACGGCGAGGTTGTCGTGGTCCTCGCCGTCGTGCTGGTAGAGGAGCCCGCGGGGGAGGAACGCGTCGACCACGCGGTCGCCGAGCACGTGTCGCAGCTCGTACTCGTGCATCCGCCGGTGCAGGCCGAGCGCGGCGATGATGTGCACGTCGTCGACCCCCGCCTCGGCGGCGAGGTCGAGCACGGCCTCGACGATGCGCTGGCGGGTGTCGGGGCGGCGCATCTTCGGCAGCGAGAGGCTCGCGTCGTCGAACGCGATGGTGAGCTTCATGCCGGGCTTCAGCAGCGCCGGCAGCGGGTCGCTGTCGAGGGGGTGGAGCAGCGCGTGGCGGATCGCGCCGCCGACGTCGTCGATCCCGGCGAGCGGCTCGGGCGGGTAGATGATGCGGGTGCGGTCGGCCGGCAGCTTCTCGAGGCGGAAGCGCTCGCCGTGCCAGAAGAGGGTGGGCGGCGTCGAGCGGTCGACGTCGAGCACGAATCCCGGGCGGGGCATCTCAGGTGTCCTCTCGGAGGTCGAAGGCGATCTTCACCGCGCCGCGGCGTCCGGCCGTGGCGGCGTGCGCGATCGCGTCGACGTGGTCGGTGAGCCGGTAGGTGGCCGACAGCAGGCGCTCGGCGCGGATGGCGTCGGCGGTCTCGAGCGCGAGGTCGAACGTGCGGCGGGTGGTGCCGTCGGGGAGGTGCTCGGTGCCGTAGGTGTAGGCGCCCTTGATCTCGGTCTCGCGGTGCCAGAGGCCGGTGAGGTCGACGGTGACCTCGGCGGGCATGCCGAGCAGCACCAGCCGGCCGCGGGGGCGGGTGATGGGCAGGCACGCGGCGATGGACTCGCTGGAGCCGACGGCGTCGATCACTGCGTGGGCGCCGGAGCTGAGGTGGTCGCCGATGACGTGGCACCCCACCATGCGGCGGACGGCGCGGGTGAGGTCGTCGGGGGCGATGGCCTCGTCGGCGCCGAGGTCGCGGGCGAGGTCGCGCTGATGGGCGTAGCGGGCGCCGACCACGATGCGCACCCCGGGCACGTAGCGACGCAGGCCGGCGACGGCGGCGAGCCCCATCGTGCCGGCGCCGAGCACGGCCACCACGGGTGCCGACGTGGCGGCGATCGCCGGCCAGGTGAGCAGCGCGGCGTGGATGCCGGCGGCGAGCGGCTCGACGAGCACGGCCCGCTCGTCGGTCATGCCGGTGGGCACCGGGTGCAGCTGCGTCTCGTGGGCGACGAACCAGGGTGCCCAGCCGCCACCCGTGGAGCAGCAGAAGCCGGTCTGGATCCCAGGTTCGAGCGGCCCGGTGGCGAGGTGCGCGTAGTCGTCGCCGTCGCCGGGAGCGGCGTCGGGCCACGGTGGGGTGGCGCCGCGGGCGGCATGGCCCAGCACCGGCTCGAGGACCACCCGGGTGCCGTCGTCGAGCCGGCCCACCACCTCGTGGCCGGGGACGAACGGGAAGCTCACCCAGTCGTCGAAGTACGTGGACGCCGTGCCCTCCACGAGCGCGACGTCGGACCCGCAGATGCCGGCGAGGTGCGTGTGCACGCGGTGCCAGCCCGGACCGGGCAGCTGGGGGTCGTCGATGGCGCGGTGCTGGAGCGGCGACACGCGTGCGGCGCCCGCCGTCGACCACGCCGATGCGACGCGGGCCATGCCGAGGCGGCCGGCGCTGCGGCGGATCTGGAGCGCCTTCACCGGAACACCTTCCGGCGCTCCCGCTCCACGAGGAGCGGACCGATGGGCAGGATCGACGTCGGTGCGCCGCGGTCGGGCGACCAGTGCTCGACGAGCCAGCCGCGCTTGCGGGCGATCGCCGCGAGGCGCGTCTCGGGATTGACCGCGACGGGGAAGCCGACCGCCTCGAACAGCGGCAGGTCCGACGACGAGTCGGCGTATGCCACGCACTCGTCCAGTGACAGACCCTCGGCACTGCAGTAGTCCGCGAGGATCTGGGCGCGCGCCTCGCCGGTGGGCGGCACGGTGGTCATCTCGCCCGAGTAGGTGCCGTCGGTGCGCACGCTCATCTCGGCGGCGACGATCTCGTCGAACAGCGGCTTGAGACCGGCGACCGCGAAGTCGAGCGCACCCGTGATGAGGACGGTGCGGTGGCCGAGCGCGCGGTGCTCGCGCACGCGACGGAGGCCGTCGGGGAAGCTCTTCTTGAGGATCAGCTCGGTGAGCAGGGCGCGGGCGTCCTCGTCGATCTGCGCGACCGGAGCGTCCTCGTAGCGCCGGTAGAAGTGCCGCAGGAAGTCGGTGCGGTCGCGTCGGTCGAGCTGGAGCAGGCCGGGTGCTTCGGTGAGCGTGCGCAGCACGTACCGGACGCGCTCGGGCGTGTCGAGCCGGCGGGTGGCGAGGAACGAGTAGCTCTCGACGACGTTCGACTTGATGAGGGTGTTCTCGAGGTCGAACACCGCGGCGTGACGGCGGGGGTCGAGGACCTGCTTGCGGAGCCGCTCCATGCGGTCGGTGCTCACCGACTTGCCGGGCGTGGTCTTGACGCGGGCGTGCTCCACCACCGACGGCAGGTGGACCTCGCGCACGTAGGTGGGCCAGTCGATCACCCGCGGGTCGAACGCGAACGCGGCGCGGTCGGCGGCGTCGAGCGAGTCCCAGAGGGCCATGAGGTTGTCGACCTGGTAGATCGCCTCGCACTCGGTGTAGAGCCCGTACAGCTCGACGTACTCGAGCGCCCGCTCCACCTCGGCCCGGCGCGACTCGATGGTGGCGGACAGCTCGGCCTGCTTGCCCCGCAAGGGGAGCGTCTGGAGGACGCGCTCGGCTTGGGTGAGCGCCTTCTTCGCCCGAGCGAGCTGGCCCTGCACGCGGCCCCGGCCGGGGAACGTCCACTCGGGCACGACGATCGGCTGGCCGTGGCTGTCGTAGAGCGGGTGCTCGGTGAACCAGCCGCTCACGTTGTCGACGAGCGTGCGGTAGCGCATCGGGTTGATGCCGCCCGACGCCACCTGCGTGATCGCAGGCGCACGTTCCGGTCCAGCCGCGGCGACCGCGATGATCGCGGCCACGACGAGGTCGACGGGGATGACGTCGATCGTGCCCTCGGGCACGCCGGGGAACTCCTTCAGCAGCCCGCGGGCATAGGAGATGATGACCGGCTCGGCCATGCGGAAGCCGCGGATCCAGCCGGGACGCGGCTCGGCGAGCGCCGACTCGATGATGGACGGGCGCACGATGCTGACGGGCACATCGCCCTTGGTCTCGGTGAGCGCCTGCTCGCCGAGCGCCTTGGTGAACGCGTACGCGTCGGGCCAGCCGACGCTCGCGGCGCGGGCGCGGCCGGCGCGGACGAGCTGGTCCTTCACCCACCGCTCGCGGAGCTGCTCGGTCTTCGCGGCCAGGGCGGGCGCGCCGGCGGCACCGAGCTCGGCGCGAGCCTCCTTGCGGAACACGGCGAGCTGGTCGGGGTGGCGGCTCGCGGCTTCGGTGTCGCCCTTCAGGCGACGTGACGCCGCGACCTCGGCGCGCCAGTCGAGGCCGATGTCGAAGGGCCCGTCGCTCACGAGGATCTCGGGGGCGCTGCCGCGGCGGTTGCCGGCGACGTAGCACGTGGAGACGGCGACCAGGTGCGGCCGGATGCCGAGGTCGTGACAGAGCGCAGCGATGCGGGTGGGTCCGAGCAGGTTGATCTCGACGGCCTGGTCGAGCGGCGAGTCGAACGACACCGCGGCCGCGGAGTGGATGATGGTGTCGCAGCTCGCGAACAGCTCGCGGTCGGCGTCGTCCAGGCCGAGCCCGTCGCTGGTGACGTCGCCGCCGACGGCGTGCACCCGGCGGCGCACCATGTCGTCGAAGCCGTCGCCGAGCTCGGCGCGCAGGCGGTCGAACGCGTCGTTGCGGATGATCTCCTTGCGTGCCCGCTCGGCGGCCGTCGTGCGGCGGCCGGGTCGGATCACGAGGACGAGCTCGCAGTCGGGCACGCAGCGCAGCAGCCGCTCGACGAGCGCCGTGCCGACGAAGCCGGTCGATCCGGTGATCGCGATGCGCCGGCCGGCGAGCTGCTCGGGGATCACGGCGAGCCGTTCTAGCACAGCCTCTACCATTTGGTAGACAGCGGACGGACCCACCATGACGTCGCCTGCCTCGACCCGTGTGCGCATCCTCGATGCGGCGCTCGACCTGTTCGGTCAGCGCGGCGTCGACAGCGTCTCGCTCGACGAGATCGCGCGCGAGGTGGGCGTGCGCAAGCAGACCGTCCTCTACTGGTTCCCGTCGAAGGACGAGCTGCTCGACGCCGTCCTCGAGACGGCGGCGGCAGAGCTGGTCGCCGTGATCGACGCGGCGGTGCGCTCGGCCCCGGCCGACCCGCTCGAGCGGATCGACTCGGTCGTGCGCGCCGTGTTCCGCCCGGCGGTGCGACGGCCGGCCGTGCTCGGGCTCATCCGCGAGCTCGGCCGGCTGTCGCCCGCCCATGCGGCTCGCCTGCGCGAGCACCTCGATCCGCTCATCGCGCGAGCGATCGAGGCGATCGGCGCGGAGATGGACGCTGGTCGCCTGCGTCGTGGCGATCCGGGCCTGATCGCGGCGCTCGCCTACGCCACCGTCACCGGCGTCGCGACCGAGCCCGAGGTGCTCCGCACGGTCGGCTGGACGGCTGATGCACGTGGGCTGCGGCAGCTCCGCGACGAGCTGCGAGCGTTCCTGCGGGCCGCCTTGGCGCCCGATTCCTGAGCGGTGATCGTCAAGATCCTGACAATCGCTCACGTCTGACGTTCGGCCGACCACTCTTCGTCGATATTCGGGTGAGACATCGGTCGCACCGACTTGAGGTGCATTTCCCCTGGTCATAGGCTTGGACGAACGATGCCGCTCGGTCGGACGGCACGTGCACAG
>JALOLG010000124.1 GCA_025456105.1 Ilumatobacteraceae bacterium
GGCCGTGCAGGGCGCTCACCGGGACGGGCTCCCCCATGCCGAGGGCCATGAACTCCCAGCGATCGTTCTCGCGCCGGTCGTTGTCGGCCTTGTTGGCGATCACGAGCACCGGAGCCTTGATGCGCCGCAGCCAGTTGGCGATCGACGAGTCGTCGTCGGTGAGCCCGACAGAGGCGTCGACGACGAACAGCACGACGTCGGCCTGCTGCACCGCGGTCTCCACCTGCCGGCTCACCTTCTCGTCGAGCGCGGTGCCGCCCGGGAGCCAACCGCCGGTGTCGACCAGCAGGAAGTGGGTGCCGAGCCACTCGGCCTCGGTCTCCTTGCGGTCGCGGGTGACGCCCGGGCGGTCTTCGACGATCGCGGCCTGCTCCCCGACGATGCGGTTGAAGAGCGTGCTCTTGCCCACGTTGGGCCGGCCGACGATGACGACCGTGGGGAGCTCGGCGGTGCTCACGACGACTCCAGCGCACGGCGCAGGGAGATGCCGTCGGTGGCGACCACCTCGACGGGCTGCGGGAGCTCGGCCAGCGTGACCCCGTCGAGGAAGCGCGCGTCGTCGGACAGGCACACGTCGGGCAGCAGGTAGCGATGACCCGACGGCTCGGCAGCCAGGACGCGACTGACGTCGGCACCGGTGAGCAGCCCCGTGACACCCGTGTTGCCGCCGAAGAACTCGTTGACGACGGGCACGACCCGGAGATCGTCGCGTCCGAGCCCGGCGAGCAGCGGGGCGATGACGGCCGCGCCGAGCTCACCGGTGAGCACACCGATGGGTGCGTCACGACGCGGTCGCAGCGTGACGGTGCCCGCGGGGGCCGCGGGATGGGCGCGCAGACCCGTGTACGCCGCCGGGTTGGCGGGCAGGTCGTTGGCCGCGAAGAAGCCGCTCCGTGGACCGGTCGCCGCGTGGGCGCGACCGGTGAACTCGAGCTCGAAGGTGCGCGCCATCCCGATCCCGTCCTCGTGCATCGGGAAGCCCTCGTACGACTCGGCGGGCGGGAACGGCCGATCTGCCATCAGGTAGTACTCGTCGGCGGCGAACACCATGCGCCGGCCGAGCACGCGGAGGAACACGTCCTGCCAGTCGTGGACCGTGTCGACCACCGCCGCCGCCTCGGCCGGGGTGTGCAGCCGCATCGCCGGCTCGGTGTTGAACTGCGACAGGCCGAGCGGCACCACCGCCACCGACGCCAGCTCGGGGAAGCGGTCGAGCACGCCGGCGAGGGTGTCGTCGAGGACCGCACCGTCGTTCACCCCCGGGCACACCACCACCTGCCCGCGCACCTCGATGCCGTGGTCGAGCAGGGCCCGCAGCCAGCGCAGGCTCATGCCGCCGCGGGCGTTCTTGAGCATCCGGTTGCGCACCTCGTGATCGGTGGCGTGGATGCTCACGTGGAGCGGTGAGAGCCGCTCGGTGATCACGCGCTCGAGGTCGGACTCGGTGAAGCGCGTCAAGGTGGTGAAGTTCCCGTACAGGAAGCTCAGCCGGTAGTCGTCGTCCTTCAGGTAGAGGCTGCGGCGCATGCCCTTCGGGAGCTGGTAGATGAAGCAGAACTCGCAGTGGTTGTCGCACGTGCGCACCCGGTCGAAGACGGCGCTCTGGATCTCGACGCCGAGCGGCTCACCGGCCGCCTTGGCGACCTCGACGTCGAGGTCGATGCCGCCCCGGACCACCTCGAGCAGCGGGTCGGCCTCGTCGGTGGCGAACCGCCACTCGATGACGTCGCGCGGAGCGACACCGTCGACTCGGACGATCTCGTCGCCCACCTGCAGGCCTGCTCGTGCCGCCGGGGATCCGGAGGCGACCGCGACGACGACCGGGGCGAGGTCGCGGCGGCGCTCCGCGACCGGCGTCGTGGGCGCTCCCGTCTCTGCCATGGCTCGTCCAGGCTATCGGTGGCGCCGGATGGGTAGGTTGGGGCTCGGATGAGCGCGCAGTCCGGTGTCGATCGTGTGCTGCTGGCCGAGCCGCGCGGGTTCTGCGCCGGGGTCGAGATGGCGATCAAGGCGCTGGCGTGGATGGTCCGCACCTTCCCGGCCCCCGTGTACTGCTACCACGAGATCGTCCACAACCGGATCGTGGTCGAGCGCTTCGAGCGCCACGGCGTGATCTTCGTCGACGACATCGCCGACGTCCCCGAGGGGAGCCCGATCATGCTGTCGGCGCACGGCTCGGCCCCGGAGGTGGTCGCGGCGGCCCGAGCGCGGGGCAGCTACGTGGTCGACTCGGTGTGCCCGCTCGTCACCAAGGTCCACCACGAGGTGAAGGTCCGGGCCGGGAAGGGCTACCGCATCGTGTACGTGGGCCACGAGGGTCACGAGGAGGCTGTCGGCACGATGGCCGTCGCCCCGACGGCCATCAGCCGCGTCGAGTCGGTCGCCGAGGTCGACGCGCTGCCCGACTTCGCCGAGCCCGTCGCTCTCCTGGCCCAGACCACACTCTCGCACCGCGACTGGGACGACGTCGCAGTCCGGGTGCGCGAGCGCTTCCCCGACGTCTGGACCCCCGGCCGCAGCGACCTGTGCTTCGCCACCACCAACCGGCAGTCGGCGCTGATGGCGATGGCGGAGCGCTGCGACGCGATCGTCGTCATCGGCTCGGCCAACTCGAGCAACACCCGGGCCCTCGAGAAGCTCGCGCTCCAAGCGGGCTGCGCGCGGGTGTTCCGCGTGAACAGCGCGGCCGAGCTCCCCGACGACCTCACGGGCACCGTCGGCGTCACGGCCGGCGCCTCCGCGCCCGAGGAGCTCGTCGACGCGGTGCTCGACCACCTGGCCCCGCGCGCCGGGGTGGAGCTGGTGCGGGTCACGGACGAGGACGAGTACTTCCCGCCCCCGCGGAACATCCGCGAGCTGCAGCAGTCCATCGAGACCGCCGCCACGGCCCTCCTCGGCGGCTCCCTGCTCGCTCGGCCGGTGGCCGACGACCGGAGCCTCGCGGCCAGCGACGTGCTGACCGCCCTCGACGGGAACCGCTGACGCTCAGCTGGTCGTGTTGGCCGCCCGGAGGCGCTGCGACATCGAGCGCATCACCTCGATCGCGAAGTCGGGCGTCTCCTGCACCAGCACCATGAACAGGCCGCGCTTGATCGGGTACAGGACGCAGTCGGTGCGAGCCCGGCCGTCGGCCGACCGTGTCGCTCTCTCGATCAGCGCCATCTCGCCGAACGACTCGCCCGGGCCGACCACGACCGGCTCACCCGCGCCGTACGAGAGCTCGACCTCGCCCTCCTTCACGAGGTACATGACGTCGCCCTCGTCGCCACGACGGAAGATGACGTCACCGGCGGCGAACGAGACGGTCTCGCCGCCCTTCAGGTACAGGCTGATGTCCACGCAGGTCCCCTCTCGGAATCGACGGGCGGACTGTACCGACGGGGTCGCCGGCTCTGCCCGGGACGTCACCTGCTGTTCACCTGCCGGACAGGTCCGCGTCACCCGACATTCGCCGGCGCGTCACCCGAAGACCATCAGCGTCTTCACGTACTCCTCGAGCTCGCGCCACGGCACCCGGGTGTTCCTGGTGTACCACTCCCTCGGGTCGTCGACGGTGAGGCCCTCGGCCGTCACCGACTCGATGCGCACGAAGTGGTCGCCGTTCGACGCGACGAGCTGCAGGCCCTGGTCGAGCATGCCGCCGATCGCCTCGACGTAGCGGTGCCGGATGTCGGGATCGCTCGAGCCGAGCCCGCTGCGCACGTACGCCGAGACCCCGAACCGCCGGGCGAGCGGGATCAGGTTGTCCGACGAAAGCAGGTCCTTCCAGGCCGCGGCCACCGCACCGGACACCGAGGCGCCGGCCTCGACGTGACCGCCGATCAGCGCGAGCTGCAAGAAGTCGGGGAGTCGGAGTCCCTCGAGGCCTCCCTGCTGGTCGTGGCCGCTGGCCACCTCCGGGGCGTGATCCCCCGAGCGCGCCGACCGCCCCGTGCGCACCCGCTCGAGCACGTCCCAGTCGCCGGCGTAGTCAGCGGTCGTGACACCGAGTGCCTCGAGTGCGTGCGCGAGGCAGGTCAGGTTGCAGGTGCGGGTGTTGGCGGCGGTCTCGAGGAGGTCGATGTTCCGGCCCTGCGACGAGAAGGGCGAGACGGCGTTGAGGCGCCGGTGCGCCCACGCCGAGATGTCGTCGACCTCGCCCGCCGGCAGGTCGGTCCGTGCCAGGCCGGCGGCGAGGTCGCGGGCGTGGCCGATCCGCCCGACGAGGGCGTCGCGAGCCGCGCCCTGCTCCTCGTTGCGATCGCGACGGATCGACCCCGAGAGCGTCTCGATCTCGCGCACCTCGTCGCGCAGCGCCACGACGGCTGGGTGGTCGTGCCCATCGACGAGCGCGTCGAGATCGGCGGGATCGCGATCCACCCCGGCGGTCGCGCCGATCGCGAGGGCGTGGTGCGTCATGCCGTCCGGCGTGATCGTGCCGTCGACCGACGACGACTCGCGCAGCACCGCTCGCTGGAACGCGAAGATCGCCGCGACGAGGTCGTCGGCGGTGGAGCCCGCGTCGTAGCCGAGCTCGCCGAGCCGGGCGCGCACCCGGGCGACATCGTCGGGCAGGTTGTCGCCGGCGAGCCCGACCGAGCCGGCCAGCGGGAAGCGCTCCTGCGCGGGTGACGAGTGGTCGCCCCGGGGCGACCGCTGCTGCTCGACCAGGTTCGCGACGGCGAGGTTGCCCGCCGACTGCTGCATCAGCTCGAAGGCGCCGAGCGAGACGTCGTCGGTCGAGCGCTGGGCCGCTGCCGCAGCGGGTCGGTGCACGCGAGCCACCTCCGCCATGGCGCGACGCTATCCGCGGGCGCGACCGCCCGCGATCAGTTGCGCGGGACCTGGCTCCAGGGCACGTCGCGATCGACCCGGACGTCACCCGGCAGGCCGAGCACTCGCTCGCCCAGGATGTTCTTCATGACCTCGGTCGTGCCGCCCTCGATCGAGTTGGCGCGGCTGCGCAGGAACGCCTTCTGCAGCGTGTCGGCGCCCATCGCCGTCTCCGGGCGGACCATCTCGTAGCTGCCGTAGAGCATCCCCTCGGCGCCGAGCAGGTCGACCACCTTGGCGTAGATGTCCTTGTTGAGGTCCGCCGAGGCCATCTTGCCGATCGAGCCCTCGGGACCCGGGTCGCCCATCTTGCGGTTCTGGTTGGCGCGGATGTTGGTGAGGCGCAGCACCTCGGCCCGGATCCACAGCTGCATGACCTCGTCGAGCTCGGCCGACGTCTTGCGCTCGGCTGGCAGGTCCTTCCAGGTCTTGACCAGCGCGGCGATGGTGCCGCTGCCCTTCTGCGGGATGGTGCCTCCGATCGAGACGCGCTCGTTCATGAGCGTCGTGAGCGACACCCGCCAGCCGTCGCCCGGCTGGCCCAGCATCTCGGCGTCGGGGATGCGCACGTCGGTGAAGTACACCTCGTTGAACTCGGCCTCACCGGTCATCTGGCGCAGCGGGCGCACCTCGACGCCAGGCGCCTCCATGTCGACGACGAACGCGGTGAGACCGGCGTGCTTCACGGCCTCGGGATCGGTGCGCACGACGAGCAGGCCCCACTTCGACAGGTGCGCCAGCGTGGTCCAGACCTTCTGACCGTTGACGATCCACTCCTCGCCGTCCTTGATGCCCTTCGCGGAGAGCCCGGCGAAGTCGGAGCCCGAGCCGGGCTCGGAGAAG
>JALOLG010000125.1 GCA_025456105.1 Ilumatobacteraceae bacterium
GGTTGTTGCCGGCGGTGACGTTGACGAGCGCGCCGACGACGTCCGCGCTGTCGGGCACGCGACCCCCGAGCGCGCCTCGGAACGCCACGTCGACGACCTCGCCGGCCGCGACCGGGTCGGGACCCCACGGCGCGACGCGCGAGTCGTAGATGCGGCCGGGGTCGACCGGCACGAGCCGGGCGCCCCGGGTGGGATGGGCGTCGCTCGAGAACCAGCCGAACACGTCGATCAGCACGTGGGCGGTGCCGACCGCTCCCTCGGAGACGAGCCGGATCGTCACCTTGCCGCCCGCGCCCGGCCGGATGATGCCCGAGTTGGGCACCGTCTGGCCGGCCTGGAAGTTGACGAGCGACGTGGTGCCCTCGGCCTCGCCCGTGCCGAAGATGGTGAGGTAGCCCTGCTGGCTGGGCGACACGACCGTGACGTTCATGGCGACCGCGAGCACCTCGCCGGCCCGGTCGGGCCCCGGGAGCCCACCGAACCCGAGGATCTGCACGTCGAAGGTGCCGCTGCTGCTGAGCGGGGCGAGCAGCTTCGCGCCGGGTGCGATCGGGTCGTTGAGTCCGGTGCGGGTGTCGAGGACGCGGTCGGGGCGCAGCGGGTGGTACTCGCCGCCGGCGCCGCTCAGCGACTGGGCGACGGCGCGGGCGCCGAAGGAGTCGGAGCCCGCGATCGTGACGATGCCGGTGGCCACCACGAGCGCGACCGCGGCCGCGCTCCGCAGGATTCCCGTCACCACCCGGCGCACGATCGGCAAGGTTACAGGACGGTTACCGTCGCGAGGGGTCACGCCCCGATCAGGCACGGAACGTCGGCTCGATCCCGTCCCGCGCGACGATGCCCATCAGGCGCTCGTGCTCGGCGTCGTCGACCACCGTCGACTCCTCCACCAGCATCACCGGGATGTCGTCGCGGACCTCGTAGCGGCGGTGCGTGCGGGGGTTGTACAGCGCGGCCTCCGACGGCAGGTAGAGCAGCGGGCCCTTGTCGTCGGGA
Source organism: Ilumatobacteraceae bacterium (assembly GCA_025456105.1). GTDB lineage: Bacteria > Actinomycetota > Acidimicrobiia > Acidimicrobiales > Ilumatobacteraceae. The sequence goes on from JALOLG010000125.1 coordinate 997, forward strand.
CAGGCGAGGATCTCCAGCAGGGTCGGGTCGAGTGCCATCGCAGCCTCCGTGTCGGCTCAGGATCGGGTGATGAGGGCGAGCACCTCGGCCACGTGGTGATCGCAGTCGTCGCGCGTGGCCGCTTCGAGGTTGAGCCGCAGCAGCGGCTCGGTGTTCGACGGACGGAGGTTGAACCACCACGTTCCGCAGTCGACCGTGAGGCCGTCGAGGCGGTCCTGCTCGCACGCGGCGTACTCGGTGCTCACGTCGTCGAGCACGCGCAGCGCGTCCTCGACCACGGTGTTGATCTCACCGCTCGACGCGTAGCGCTCGAAGGGCCGGCGCAGGACGGACAGGCTCGTGCCCGAGCGCGAGAGCTCCTCGAGCAGGACGACCGCCGCGATCAGACCGCTGTCGGCCCGGTAGTTGCGGGCGAAGTAGTAGTGCGCGGAGTGCTCCCCGCCGAACACCGCACCCGTGTCGGCCATGATCTGCTTGATGTAGGAGTGACCGACCTTCGTGCGCACGGGCACCCCGCCGTGCTCGGTGATCACCTCGGGGACGGCCTTGGAGCAGATCAGGTTGTGCAGCACCGTGGCGCCCGGGTTCGAGCGCAGCACGGACGCTGCGAGGATCGCCGTGGTGGTGGAGCCGCTCAACCCCGTGCCCGTCTCGTCCACCATGAACACGCGGTCGGCGTCGCCGTCGAACGCGAGCCCCACGTCGAAGCCGCCCGCCACCACTCGCGCCCGCAGGTCGCGCTGGTTCGCCGGTTGCAGCGGATCGGCCGGGTGGTTGGGGAACGTGCCGTCGAGCTCGCCGTACATCACCTCGAGCTCGATCATCTCGAGCCGCTCGAACACCGCCGGGACGACGAGGCCGCCCATCCCGTTGGCGGTGTCGGCCACCACGCGCATCGGCCGGAGCTCGTCGACGTCGACGAACGACAGGACGTGCTCGACGAACTGGTCGAGCACCTCGTGCGACGTGCGGCGGCCGCGGGATGCCACCGGTGAGGGTCCCGAGCCCTCGAGCACCGACGCCGCCGTGGCCTTCACCGTCGAGAGCCCCGAGTCGATGCCGATCGGACGTGCGCCGCGATGGCACAGCTTCACGCCGTTGTACTGGGCCGGGTTGTGCGACGCGGTGAACATGGCGCCCGGCGCATCGAGCGAGCCAGCGGCGTAGTACAGCAGATCGGTCGATGCCAGCCCCAGGTCGACGACGTCGACGCCCTGCTCGGTGACCCCCTCGGCGAAGGCGTCGACCAGGTCGGGACCGGTGGGCCGCATGTCACGGGCCACCAGGACCCGGTCGGCGGCGGCGAAGCGGGCGAACCCGACACCCAGGGCGTGCGCGACAGCCGGATCGAGCTGGTCGGGCACCGTCCCTCGGATGTCGTACGCCTTGACGATCTCATCGAGGACAGACATGACGGTCGACCACCCTATCGGGGGGCGTCGTCGGCGGCAGCCGGATCGGGATCCGGCAGCGACCCGGCGAGATCGTCGACCGTGGCGGGATCGTCGACCGTGGCGGGATCGTCGAGCATGGCGGGATCATCGACCATGGCGGGATCGTCGACCGTGAGGCCGGGATCCGCAGGACGTCGTCCCAGGACGGGGTACTCCGCGGCGTGCACGACGTCGCCCCGCCAGCGCCACACGAAGCACAGGACGATCCCGGCGAGGGTCATGAGGTAGAAGACGTAGTCGGACAGGCTGCGGCCGAACGAGAGCGTCACCTCCTCCTCGGTGGGCACCACCACCATCCTGTTGGGGCCGATGCGGAACGGCCCCTCGGCGCCCTCGGCCTCCCAGTTGGGGAAGTAGCTGACCTTCACGAGCACGGGCACGCCGACCTGGTCGACCCGGAACGACAGCGACTGCTGCTCGATCGCGACGTCGCTCACCGTCACGGCGGGGAGTGCGACCGGCTCGATCGGCGTCGTGGGCAGCACGATGTCGACCTTGCGCCCGCCCGGCTCGTCGTCGGTGAGGCGGCGCGACTCGTCGACGGCGACCTCGATCCGCTGCCACTCGTCGGGCCCGGAGTTCGCCGGCATCGCGGCCCACTCGTCGCGGTGCTGGAACCAGCTGGTGCCCACCTCGAGGAACCGCTCGCGCTGGTCGCCGGGCCGATCGGCCACCACGACGGGCTGCACGTCGAGCGGCACGACCACGTCGGAGTCGGCGACCAGGTAGATGTCCCACGGCCCCGACGACGTGATGAACGACAGCTCGGGCTGCTGCTCGGCCTCGCGCTTCGCCGCGTCGGTGCGCACCATCACGTAGCGCACCCCGAGTGCCTGGAGGTGCGGCACACCGACCGACGCGTCGTTCTTGACGTAGCGCAGCTCGCGCACCGGATCGCTCGCGTTCTCCGACATCGCCGAGGTGGTGAGGAAGTGGTACGGCGTGGTGCCCGACGCCTCGAAGAACAGACCCTCCATCGATCCGATGCAGCCGTCGGTCCAGTGCGGCAGCAGCATCAGCGACATCGTGGTGCCGTAGCGCCCGTTGTCCTCGTTGTTCTCCCACAGCGCCCGCCCGCACCCGAGGCCCGGGTCGAGACCGATGCGCTCCATCGTGCGAACGAGGTCGTGGTACTCGGTGTACCACTCGCCCCGGCCCTCGTAGCCCAGGAAGTTGTAGCGGGCCCACTGGTCGCCCTTGGCGTCCTCCTTGGTGGCGGTGCCACGGAACGGACCCCAGGCGTACACCTGCGCCTCGTTGGCCCGCAGCGGGCGCGTGCCGTCGCGCGGCAGCACCTCGAACATCCAGCCGAGCACCACGAGCACTGCGAGGCCGGTGACCGCCGCCGTGACGGCCGACGCCCAGACCCCGGGGATCTCCGACGGGCGGCGGTCGCGGACGGCGTTCCACAGCACCGCTGCGACCTCGACGATGCCCACCATCATCAGCAGGTACCGCACGAGGTAGAGGAACGGCAGGAGCCGCGGGTTCCACAGCAGCCCGATCACCGGCAGGCTGTCGCGGGTGAGGTACACGAGCGCCACCAGCACGAGGCCGATCACGCCGAGCGCCACGCCGGTGAGGTGCCGGCGCCAGATGGCCGCCGCGAACCCGATCACGGCGAACGTGGTGATGATCCAGTCGAGCGGCGCCGTCAGCGGGAAGAACATGTCCCAGAACGAGTCGGTGGACCCCGACGGACGGAAGCCGTACTTCATGTCGGTCATGAAGTCGTGGTCGAACAGGAACGGCCCGACCCACCACATCGACAGCAGCATCGCCGTGAGCCCGACCGTGACGCCGTAGACGAGGCGCGTCCGGTCGATCCACACGAGGACCAGCACGGTCGCCGCCACCAGCACGAAGATCGCGACGATGCCGTGCGACACGGCGGAGGCCGCGATCAGCACGGCGGCCCACACCCGGTACTTCCCGGTGCGCAGGCCGTTCGCCAGGAACCCGAGCCCGAGCACACCGATCGAGAGCGAGAGCGAGAACGAGAACTCGCCCGCCATCGTCGACTTCAGGTTGCCGCCGTAGATGCTGAAGCTCTCGTCGAGCGCGAAGCACAGGCCGCCGAACGCGAACAGCTCGGGGATCGGGAACCGGAACGCCGCCAGCCGGCCGAACGCCCAGCACGCCGCCGGCAGCGTGACCAGCCCGAGCACCGCGACGAGCTTCATGGCCACGCCGTAGGGCAGCACGACGTCGAGGGCGACGATCGCGAGTGCGGGCAGCACCATGTAGAAGCGGTACGCCGGCATGCCGGCGTACCAGTCCATGCTCCACCCGTTGAGCCGCCACGACGTCAGGAGGTGGTCGCGCAAGAACGCGGGCCCCCACACGTGGGCGCCGAAGTCGCCACCCGTCGGGGTGGTCTCGTCGAAGATCAGGTCCTTCCCCGACGACAGCGGGTTCAGGTGGACCACGTTCATCATCACCACGGTGGTGACGACGAGCGAGGCCGTCGTGACGATCACGCGCACGATCCGCTCGGCCGGCCACGGCGCAGTCGCCCACCGCACCGGGCGGCGGACGATCCGACGACCGGCACGGACGTACCACGGCCGCGCCGCCGGCTCGGCCTCCGCGTCGGCAGGCGCGTCGGATCCGCCCTCGTCGCCCTCGTCGACGCCGTGGGTGGTGGTGGGGGCGAGCAGCGGATCGTCGGCCGTGTCGACGCGGTCGTCGAGGCGCTCGTCGAGGCGATCGGTCATGCGGTCGCCCAGTCTGCCAGCACTCACCCCGCCCAGGCGGTCGCGAGCCCGGCCGCGTTGAACGCGACGTGGGCGACGATGGCCGTGCCCAGCCGGCCGGTGACGAGGAAGCAGCCACCGAACACGAGGCCGGCCACGAACAGCCCCGGGTACTCGACCGGGCGGAAGTGGATCAGCGCGAACCAGCCCGACGCCACCAGCAGCGCGAGCGGCTCGTTGATGCGGCGGGCGAGCGAGCCCTGGAGCAGCCCGCGGTAGACCAGCTCCTCGACGATCGGCGCGCCGACGACGACCATCAGGACCAGCAGCACCGCCGAGCCACCGGTCGCCCGGTCGATCAGGTCGCGGGCGGTCTCCTCGAGGGCGCGCTCGCTGAACGTGTCGGGCCACACCGCGCGCAGCGGGACGTAGACCACCGGCACCAGCACGAGCTGGGCGAGCACACCGATCGGGACCCCCACCAGATCGGTGAGGTCGG
>JALOLG010000456.1:0-1737 GCA_025456105.1 Ilumatobacteraceae bacterium
GCTCGACTGGGCACGGGCCCTGACGGCCGACGACGGCACCGTCCACGCCGTGCACGTGCTCGTCGACGGTGAGCCCACCGTCGATCATCCCGACGACGTGCTGGTGGTGCGCTCCCCCGACGTGGCGACGGGCATCGCCCACCTCGCCGAGCAGGTCGACGCCGACGTCGTGGTGGTGGGTCACCACCCGCGATCGCGCTTCGGCCCCCGGATCGTCGGCCATGTCACGGCGCGGCTCCTCGACGAGTCCCCGCGACCGGTCGTGGTGGTGCCCGAGCACGAGCCGGCACCGGCCGACGCGCCCGTGGTCGTGGGCGTGAGCATCGACGGCTCCACGCACGCCGCGCTCCGATGGGGCATGGCACTCGCCCGCGACACGGGCCGCGGGCTGAGCCTGGTGCACGCGATCGACACGCGCTCGCTGTTCCGACCCGACGGGCTGCTCGATCTGGTCGCGTGGCACCTCGATTCGTCGGTCGTCGCGGTGTGGCGCGAGGAGGACATCGCCGAGCTCGCCGAGGACATCCGCCGACAGACCGGTGGACCGTCCGACTACGAGATCGACGTGCGCCGGGACCGCGTCGGCCATCGCCTCGTCGAGGCGGGCCACGGGGCGGGTGTACTGGTGATCGGCCGCCGCGACCCCGTGTTCGACGCCGAGCAGGCGATGGCGCCGTACCTGCACCACGCACTCACGCACGCACCGTGCCCAGTCGCGCTCATCCCGGCCTCGTGGACGACGTAGCGACGCTCCCCACGACCGGGCTCTCCTCCACCGAGGTCGCCGCGGCGCGCGCCCGTGGCGAGGTCAACACGCAACCGACGACGACGTCGCGGTCGTACGGGCAGATCGTCCGGGCCAACGTCCTCACCCGGTTCAACGCCATCATCACCGTGCTGGCCGTGGTGGTGCTCGCGGTGGGCAGCCCGATCGACGCGATCTTCGCCGGGGTCATGGTGGCCAACATCGTCATCGGCATCGTGCAGGAGATCCGCGCCAAGCGGACCCTCGACGCCCTGCGGATCCTCGTGACCCCCACCGTGACGGTGATCCGCGACGGCACGCCGAGCCAGGTGCCGCCGGACGAGCTGGTGCTGGGCGACGTGGTGGAGCTGCGCGCCGGCGATCAGGTGCCCGTCGACGGCGTCGTGCTCGCAGCGGGCGAGCTCGAGGTCGACGAGTCGGCCCTGACGGGTGAGTCCGACGCGATCGCCAAGGTCGTCGGGGACGAGGTGCGCTCCGGCAGCGCCGTGGTGGCCGGCGGTGGCGTCGTGCGGGCGACGGCGGTCGGTGCCGACACGTGGATCCACCAGCTCGTCGTCGAGGCCAAGCAGTTCGTGCTGGCGACGTCCGAGCTGCGCCGCGGCGTCGACCAGATCCTCCGCATCGTCGGGTGGATCATCGCGCCGCTGGCGGCGCTGCTCCTGTGGAGCCAGCTGCGCGCGGGCGACAGCGTGGAGGAGGGCCTGGTCGCTGCCGTGGCCGGCGTGGTCGGGCTCGTCCCGCAGGGGCTGGTGCTGCTGGTGAGCATGGCGCTCGCAGTCGCGGTGATCCGCCTCGGCCGGCAGCACGTGGTGGTGCAGGAGCTGCACGCCGTGGAGGGACTCGCGCGGGTCGACGTGCTGTGCGTCGACAAGACCGGCACCCTCACCACGGGTTCGATGCGGCTCGACCGGATCGAGCCGCTCGACGGGGACGGCGACACCGAGGACGGCGTCGCCCGGGCGCTCGCAGCG
>JALOLG010000456.1:1769-2723 GCA_025456105.1 Ilumatobacteraceae bacterium
GAGCCCCACGAGCACGCTGCGGGCCGCGGCCGGCGACGTCGCACCGCCCGAGTGGCGGTTGGTCGAGCGGGTGGCCTTCTCCTCGGAGCGCAAGTGGAGCGGTGCGACCTTCGAACAGAGTGGCACCTGGCTGGTGGGTGCGCCCGAGGTGCTGATCGAGGGGTCCGGCCACCCCGCTGCCGAGCACGCTCGCCGACGTCTGCACGAGCTCACCGAGGACGCCCGCCGGGTGGTGCTGGTGGCCACGGCACCGTCGGTCCTGGTCGACGGGACGATCCCGACCGACCTGGAGCCGGTGGCGCTGGTGGTGCTGAGCGAGGAGGTGCGCCCCGACGCCGCCGACACGATGCGGTACTTCGCCGACCAGCACGTGCGGGTGGTGGTGATCTCGGGCGACAACCCGAGCACCGTGTCGACGGTGGCGCAGCGGCTCGGGATGCCCGGCGGCGACCAGTGGGTCGACATGCGCTCGGTCGCGGCCGATGCCGGTCCGGAGGTGTTCGACGGGCTCGTCGGCGACGCGACGGTGTACGGCCGGGTGCTCCCGCACCAGAAGCGCGAGCTGGTCGCCGCGCTCCAGCGGGCCGGGCACACGGTGGCGATGACGGGCGACGGGGTCAACGACATCCCGGCGCTCAAGCAGGCCGACATGGGGATCGGGATGGACACCGCCACGGCCGCCACCAAGGCGGTCAGCCAGCTCGTGCTGCTCGACGGGCGCTTCGACCGGCTGCCGGGGGTGGTGGCCGAGGGCCGGCGCGTGATCACGAACATGGAGCGGGTCTCGTCGCTGTTCGTCACCAAGACCGTGTACGCCGCGGTGTTCGCCCTCGTGGTCGGGCTCTCCACGACGGCGTTCCCGTTCCTCCCGCGTCACATGAGCCTCGTCTCGGAGGTGACGATCGGGATCCCGGCGTTCGCCCTCAGCTTCCGGTCGGCGAGCCGGCCGTACCG
>JALOLG010000457.1 GCA_025456105.1 Ilumatobacteraceae bacterium
CCCCAGCAGGTGATCACGCTCGACGAGCTGATGGGGCTGCAGCGCGCCGCCGACGGCGTGTTCGTCGATCGGTCGGTGTCGAAGTACGCGATCGACCTGGTGCAGGCCACCCGGCACCCCGAGCGATTCGGGCTCGAGGAGCTGCTCCCCACCATCGGGCTGGGCGCGAGCCCGCGGGCCACGCTCAACCTCGTGCGGGGCGCGCGATCGCTCGCGGTGCTCCGCGGCCGCACGTACGCCACCCCGCAGGACGTGTTCGACGTGGCGCCCGAGGTGCTCCGCCACCGGCTGCTGCTCACCTACGACGCGCTCGCCCGCGACATCACACCCGACGAGATCGTGCAGCGCATCCTCGCCAAGGTGCCCGCCACCTGGGTGTCGCCGCGCCCGAACGCCGGAGCGTGACGTGGGCGTGAGCGCCCAGTGGCCGACGGGTCCGACGACCGACGCGGTCGCCGACCTGATCCGAACGCTGGAGGTCACGATCACCCGCCGCATCGACGGCGTGCTCCACGGCAACCACCAGGGCATCACCCCCGGCCACGGTTCCGAGCCGGGTGAGTCGCGGCTGTACGCGCCGGGCGACGACGTTCGCCGGATCGACTGGAACGTCACGGCCCGCACCGGCGACACGCACGTGCGCGACCAGATCGCCGACCGCGACCTGGAAGCGTGGCTGGTGGTCGACACCTCGGCGGCGATGCGGTTCGGCACGACCACCTCGACCAAGGCGAGCGTCGCGCTCGGCGCCACCGCGACCATCGGGTTCCTGACGGCCCGCAACCAGAACCGCCTCGGTGCGGTGCTCGTCGCCGGACCCGACCTGCGAGTCGTGCCGCCACGGTCGGGGAAGATGCAGGTGCGCGCCGTGCTCGCGGCGGTCGCCGATCCGCCCGACTCCGAGGGACGGGGTCGCGCCGCGCTCGACGTCGCGCTCGACCGAGTCGGCGCGATCTCGCGACGGCGCGGGTTCGTCGCTGTCGTGTCGGACTTCACGGGTGACGCCTGGGTCGATCCGCTCGCCCGCCTCGGGATGCGGCACGACCTGCTGGCCGTCGTGGTGAGCGATCCCCGTGAGCACGACGTCCCGCCCGTCGGCTGGCTCGAGGTCGTCGACCCCTCCACCGGCCGCCGTCGCGACGTGCGCGTGACCCGCGACGTGCAGCGTCGGTTCGCCGAGGCTGCCGCGCGCCGAGCCGAGGCGCGGGTCGCCGGGCTGCGCCGGGCGGGGGCCGAGATGGTCGATCTGTCGACCGATGCGGACTGGCTCGCCGAGATCGTCCAGCACGTGCAGCACCGGCGGGTGCAGGCCGTCCGTGGCGGGGTGCTGCGCCGGTGAGCGACTTCCTCGCCCCGGGTCGTCTGTGGCTGCTGCTCGGGTCGACGTGTTCGACGAGATCGTGCCGCAACGCCCGGGCTGGCGTCGCCACGTCGTGGCGGTGCTCCAGCTCCTCGGCCTGGCCGCCGCGGTGGTGGCCACTGCACGACCGGTGGAGGTCACCACCGAGCGCGTGCGCACCGAGGGGCGGATCCTGTTGCTGTTCGACGTGTCGCTCTCGATGCAGGCGACCGACGTGACCCCGGACCGATTCACGAGTGCGCAGGACGCCGCCCGCGACTTCGTCGACGAGGTGGCCCCGGGCGTGGAGGTGGGGCTCGTGTCGTTCAGCGGCGAGGTCACCGTGCTCGTGCCGCCCACCCTCGACCGCGACCAGATGCTGCGTGGCATCGACCGGCTCGAGCTGGCCGAGTCGACGGCCATCGGCGACGCGATCGCCGTCGGCACCGACCTGCTCGTGGCCGAGGCCGGACCCACCGACGATCCCGAGACGCCGCCGGGCGTCCTCGTGGTGCTGAGCGACGGTGAGACCACGGTCGGGCGCCCGACGCTCGAAGGTGCCCAGGACGCAGCCGACGCCGGCATCCCGGTGTTCACGATCGCGTTCGGCACCGAGGACGGTGCGATCGCCGACCCGTTCACCGGCGACATCGTGCCGGTGCCCGTCCGCCCCGAGCCGCTCGCCGAGACCGCCGAGCTCACCGGCGGCGAGGCGTTCGAGGCGCGCACCGGCGACGAGCTCGCCGACGCCTACGACCAGATCAGCGAGTCGCTCGGTGAGACGTTCGGCGAGGCGGTCGAGGTGATCGTCGAGCTCACCTGGCGCTGGGCCCTCGCGGCGTTCGCGAGCATCTCCCTCGCCTGGCTCCTCGCCCTCTGGTGGCTCCGCGGCCTCGTCTGAGCCCCGCCTGCGCGGGGCGATGCGCGCGTTGCCCGAACCGGGCGGCGATGCGACACTCCGCCGGTGACCGGTGCCGTGCCGCAGCGTGTGAACTGCACCGACGACGCGATGTGGGCCGCGACGGCGATGTGGGCGTGGATCGTGATCCTGGCGTTGGTGGTGCCGAACTCGAGTTGGCTCGGTCTTCCCATCGGCGTCCTGTCACTTGCGGCACTCGTCTGGTGGCTCATCGCATGCTTCCGGCGAACCCGATGCTGGCTTCACCTCAGCGATCCTCGCTCCGCCTTCGCTCAGGCGAGGTGGTCGATCTTCGTCGCTTCTGGCGGCGGGTCGACCGAGCGTTCGGCGACCCGCACTGGAAGCTCGCCGAGGTGCTGCGCTGGGCCGGAGCCCTGCCGCCGGGCGTGGACCGATTCGAGGAGCACCCCTGAAGCCACCACCCCGTTTTCGTGATTGGGGGGTGTCGCATGGACACCCCCCAATCACGAAAACGACGACGACCGTGGCGGTCACTGGCCGTCGGGGACGGTGGTGACGGGCGGGGGCGGCGGGGGGACGGTGTCGCCGGTGAGGGCGGCGAGCTCCTCGGACAGGAGGCGCACGATCAGGTCGTCGAGCGCGAGCTCCTCGTAGTCGGTGGTGTCGATGTCCGTCGAGCCGCCGGTGGCCGCACCGCCGGCCCCATAGCTGAGGAACACGAAGCGGGCGCCGGTCGCCTGCGCGATCTGTCGGAACACGGCCTCGGCCTGGTCGTCGCTCTCCGACGAGGCGATCGGGAAGACCTTGATGCCGCGGG
>JALOLG010000126.1 GCA_025456105.1 Ilumatobacteraceae bacterium
CGAGGTGCTCGTCATCGCGGCCGCGCTCTCGATCCAGGACCCGCGCGAGCGGCCGCTCGACGACCGCCAGCGGGCCGACCAGCTGCACCGCCGGTTCGACGTGCCCGGCTCCGACCTCCTGTCGATCGTGGCGCTGTGGGACCACCTGCGCGAGCAGCAGCGACAGCTGTCGTCGAACCAGTTCCGCCGCCTCTGCAAGGCCGAGCACCTGCATCACGTGCGGGTGCGCGAGTGGCACGACCTGTACAGCCAGCTCCGTCGAGTGGCGGGCGAGGTGGGCATCCGGCCTGGCACCGACGCGGCGCACCCCGACCACGTCCACCGAGCCGTCCTCGCCGGCTTCGTCTCGCACGTCGGCATGCGCGTGGGTGAGACGCGCACGTTCCGCGGCGTGCGCGGCACGTCGTTCGTCATCGGCGGTGGATCGGTGCTCGCGAGGCGTCCGCCGACGTGGGTCGTCGCCGCCGAGCTGGTGGAGACCGATCGGGTCCGGGCCCGGCGGGTGGCCGCCATCCAGCCCGAGTGGGTCGAGCAGGTGGCGCCGCACCTGGTGTCGCGCTCGTACGGCGATCCGGTCTGGGATCAGCGCGGTGCTCGTGCCGTCACCACCGAGACGGTCACGCTGTGGGGGCTGCCGATCGTGACGGGGCGCACGGTCGGGTACGACCGGGTCGACGTCGACGAGGCCCGTCGGATGTTCGTCCGCCACGCGCTGGTGGCGGGCGAGTGGCGCACGCGGCACGCCTTCGTGCGGCGCAATGCCGAGCTGCGCGAGCGCGTGGGGCGCCTCGAGGCGAAGCTGCGCCGCCGCGACCTGCTCGACGACGACGCGGTCGAGGCGTTCTACGACGCGCGCGTGGGTGCCGGTGTCGTCTCCGGTCGTCACTTCGACCGGTGGTGGCGCGACCAGCGCGACGAGCACCTGCTCGATCTCACCGACGACCTCGTCGCCGGGGTCGGCGACGTGGCGGTCCGCTGGCCCGACGTGTGGCGCATCGGCGATCACGAGCTGCGGGTCTCGTACCGGTACGAGCCCGGCGAGCCGCTCGACGGCGTGACCGTCCACGTCCCGCTCGTCCTCGTCGGCTCGCTGCGCGCCGACGAGCTCGACCGCCAGGTGCCCGGTGTGCGCCCCGAGCTGGTGGCGGCGCTGCTCCAGACGCTCCCCAAGGACCTGCGCCGCGAGCTGGTGCCGATGGCCGAGTCCGCCGCTGCTGTCTCCGCGCTCGTGCAGGAGCTCGACGGGCCGCTCCTGCCGGCCGTCGCCGAGGCGGTGCACGCAGCGACCGGGGTGCGCGTCCGGCCCGAGCAGCTCGATCTCGAGCGGGTGCCGCCGCACCTGCGCGTGCACGTGGTGGTCCACGACGTCGACGGGTCGGTGCTCGACGCCGGTACCGACGTGGTGGCGCTCCAGGAGCGCACCGCCCGCGCGGCCCGGCGGGCCCTGGTGGCGGCGGCGCCGCTGGCGGAGCGACGCGGCATCGTCGACTGGGACGTCGGGGCGATCCCGCGCCGGATCGTCGTCGAGGTGGGCGGTGTCAGCGTGGGCGCACACCCGGCGCTCGTCGACGACGGCGACTCGGTGTCGCTGCGGATCCTCACCACACCCGCGCTCCAGGAGCGGGCGCACCGCGGTGGCGTCCGGCGGCTGCTGCTGCTCACGGCGGCGCCAGCTCCCTCGCCGCGTCGCGGGGCGCTCGCCCAGGAGTGCGCGGCCGCGGCGGTCGATCGGGTGCTCGTCGACGTCGACGAGCTGCCCTGGGACGCCGAGTCGTTCGAGCGGCTGCGGGCGGAGGTGCGCCGCCGGGCGCCGTCGATCGCGCGCGATGCGCTCGACGCCGCCGACGACGTGCTCGGCGCGGCCGAGCGGGCGCGCCACCTGCTGGCGCGAGTCACCGCTCCGTCGGCGCAGACCTCGGTGGTCGACGCCGAGGCGCACCTCGAGCGGCTCGTGGCACCGGGGTTCGTGGTGCGGGCGGGCACCCGGCGCCTGCCGGACCTGCGTCGCTACGTCGACGGCATCGTGCACCGGCTCGAGCGGCTGGAGGTGACCCGCGATCTGCGCCGCCTCGACGAGATCCGCCCGCTCGAGCAGCGCTGGGCCGCGCTGCGGCGCCGACCCGGCGTGGCCCCGGCCGAGCTCGCCGAGATCGGCTGGCAGCTCGAGGAGCTCCGCATGGCCACCTTCGCGCAGCCGCTCGGCGTGCACGGACCCGTGAGCGCCACCCGCATCGACCGCGCCCTGCGCACCCTCGAAGCCTGAGGCCGCGGTGATCGGTGCTTTCGTGCTCTGGGAGGGTCGCCACGACCCTCCCAGAGCACGAAAGCCGCGCGGAACGAGCTCCGCGCAGGCTGCGGGCGCCCGAGGCGCTCGGCGTCAGCTCGTGAGCGATGCGCGCACCAGCGGGTGCAGTGCGGTCCAGGAGGCGGCGAAGCCGGGGTGGAGCGGGTAGGTGTGCACCTCGTCGAGGTGGACCCACCGGACGGCCTCCGACTCGCCGTTGGCCTCGTGGGCGCCGGCGTCGCCGTGGGCGTGCGCGATCACGGTGTGGTAGCCCCAGTTGCCGTGGTCGTCGCTGTAGATCTCGCGCACGACGATCGACGCGACGTCGATGCCGGCCTCCTCGTGGGCCTCGCGAGCAGCGGCGGCCACGGGGTCCTCGTGGGAGTCCATCGCACCGCCGGGCAGCGCCCACGTGCCGCCGCCGTGGGTCCAGCCGGCCCGCAGCTGCAGCAGCACGTGCGGGTCGTCGAGGTCGAGTCGCACCAGGAGCAGCCCGGCGGCGCCGTGCAGGCCCCAGTGCGCGGCGCCGCACCGGCACGCCACCCAGCCGTCGCCGTCGCGGTGTCCCATGTCGTCAGTGTGGCAGCGGGTCAGGCGGGCACGAACAGCACGTCGGTGAAGCCGTCGGACACGTTGCGGAGCCCGAGCACGAGCCCGTCGGCGGTGCACGCGTAGGTGGAGTCGTTGATGGGGAACTCGGCGAAGGCCTCCGCGAGCGCGCCCTGCGCGTCGATCGCCACGCCGTTCACGGTCACCTGCACCTCGAGCTGGTTGTCGACGTTGGTGGTGGTGAGCATGTCGCCGTCGACGGTGTAGGTGCCGCTGATCGTGCCGGTGAGCGACGCGTCGGACGCGACCCCGGCGAACGTGGCGGTGATGCCCCAGTCCTGGGGGGTCCAGCGGACGGTGCCGTCGGGGGTGAGCTCGAGCAGGACCTGGCCCCGGACCGTGATCGTGCCACCCGACGCGGCGCCGATGGCGTCGTAGAACTTCTGCAGCTCGGCGCTCGACCCGATCCACGTGCCCTGCGGGCACGAGGCGGTGGCCGGCGGTGGTGCCGGCGCGGTGGTGGGCGCTGCGCTGGTGGCGGGCGCCTCCGTGGTGGGCGAGCTCGTGGGGGCCGGCTCGGTGGGGGCCGGCGTCGCGACGGGCTCGGTCGATGCCGACGTGGCGGCGGGCTCGATGCTCGATCCGTCCGACGACTCGTCGTCGCCACCGCCGCAGGCCGCGAGCAGGAGGGCGGCGGCGATCGGCAGGGCGGCGAGGCGGGGTGACCAGCGGCGCATGCCCTCAGTGTGGCAGAGGGTCAGGCGCCCGTGCGCTCGATCGCGTGGGCGCGCAGCCCCCGGTAGTCGACCTTGCCGTTGGCGGCCCGCCCGATCGTCGGGACCACCACCAGCTCGCGTGGCGCCTTGTACGCGGCGAGGTGCTCGGTGACGTGGGCCTTGACGTCGTCGAGCGTCACCTCGGCGTCGGGCGCGGTCTCGACCACCGCGCAGATCCGCTCCCCGAACCGCTCGTCGGGGAGACCGACCACCACGGCGTCGCGCACGGCCGGGTGGGTCTTGAGGACCTCCTCGACCTCCTCGGGGAACACCTTCTCACCACCGGTGTTGATGCACACCGAGCCGCGACCGAGCAGCTTGATGGTGCCGTCGGCGTTCACCGTGGCGAAGTCGCCCGGGATGCTCCACCGCCGTCCCTCGATGGTGCGGAACGTGGCGGCCGACTTGGCCTCGTCCTTGTAGTAGCCGATGGGCAGGAAGCCGCCGACGGCGATCTGGCCGATCTCGTCGCTGCCCGGCTCGACCCGCCGACCGTCTTCGGTGAACACCGCGTTGTTGGGGCCGATCGCGAAGCGGGCCGTCTGCTCGGGTGCCCCGGCCACCGACACCGAGGCGCCCAGCCCGACGGCTTCGGACGACCCGAACGAGTCGAACAGCATCGCCTGGGGGAGGTGGCGGAGGAGGCCCTGCTTGTTCTCCTGGCTCCACATGACGCCCGAGGACGAGATGAGGTTCACCGACGACAGGTCGTAGCGCCCGGGGTTGGCGTCGAGGTGCTCGAGCATCGGACCGGCGAACGCCTGGCCGACGATGACCACGTTGGTGGCGCGCCGCCGCTCGATCGTCTGGAACAGGGCGGCGACGTCGAAGTGCCGCGGGTCGTCGAGCGAGACCACGGCGCCGCCGCCGATCATCGCGATGAGCGACGAGAACTGGCCCGTGCCGTGCATCAGCGGGCACGCGACGACCATCACGACCGAGGCCGCCGGGTCGGCCGGCAGGCGCTCGACGATCTCGTCGACCGAGGTTGCCGGGGGCACGCCGGTGATGGGGCTGCCGCCGGCACCGACCACGTTGAACAGGTCGTCCTGGCGCCACATGACGCCCTTGGGCATGCCGGTGGTGCCGCCGGTGTAGAGCAGCAGGAGGTCGTCGCCGCTGCGGCCCCACGCGGGCGCCGGGTGGGCGCCCGACACCACCGTCGTCTCGTACGGCGTCGCCCAGTCGGGCCGGGGCGATCCGTCGTCGACCACGAACCAGGCGCGCACCCGCGGCAGCTCGGTCCGGATCGCGTCGAGGAGCGGTGCGAAGCCGGCGTGGAACACGACGGCCTCGACGTCGGCGTTGTCGAACAGGTACCGGATCTCCTCGGGTCCGTAGCGGTAGTTGGTGTTCACCGGTGCCATCGCGACCTTGAAGGCCGCGACGACGGTCTCGAGGTACTCCGGGCAGTTGTAGAGGTAGCAGGCCACCTTCGACTGGTGGCCGAGGCCGGCACCGAGGAACGCGGCCGCGAGCGCGTCGGCGCGTCGGTCGAAGTCGCCCCAGGTGACCACGCGCTCACCTTGGATCTGGCAGGGCCGGTCGGGGATCGCACGGGCGATCGCGTCGAACACATCGGCGAAGCTCCAGTCGGTCACGCCGCGACGGTAGCCCTCAAGCGGATCGGCGCCGATCCCGATGATCAGGGGTGCTCCGCCCGTCGGCCCTCGTGGGTCTCGCCGCGCTCGCCGCGGCCGTGCTCCCGGGCTGCCTCGCGGCCGAGGTGACCGGCCGCGCCACGTCGACGGACGCGACCCCGGTCGTGGTGGCGGTCGTCGACGAGGACGGCGCTCCGCTCACCGGTGCCTCGCTGCGGCTCGACGGGCGCACGGACGAGGTGCGCGTCGACGCCGAGGCCGTGGTCGAGCTGGATCAGCCGCGCACGGCGGTGGTGAGCGCCGACGGCTACCTCGACGAGCCGGTGGTGCTCTCACCCGCCGAGAGCGAGGTGGTCGTGCGCCTGCTGCGCCGCGTGGGTGCCGATGGATCGCCACGCGTCACGATGCCGACGTCACGATGGTCAACCTCGAGACCGTCGTGGGCGACCTGCCCGAGAGCTCGGCGCTGCCGGGGAAGCGGTTCGTGATCCGGTCGGGGCCCGAGGTGATGGCGTTCCTCGACGAGCTGGGCGTCGACGTGGCGGTGCTCGCCAACAACCACGCGTACGACCACGGCCCGACGGGTGTGCTGTCGACGCTCGACGCCATGGCCGAGTCGGGGATCGCTGCCGTCGGCGCCGGTTCGACACCCGCGGCGGCCCAGCGCGGGATCATCGTCGATGCGGGCGACCTGCGGATCGGCGTGGTCGCGGCGACCTCGGTGCCCGCCGCCGGACCCGACGAGCCGCGGCCCGATCTCGTGGCGGCGGCTCGGCGGGCCTGGATGGTGCCCGAGATCGCCCGGCTCCGCGCCGAGGGAGCCGACGTGGTGGTGGTGCAGCTCCACAGCGGCCTGCAGTTCGCCGACGTGCCGACCACCTAC
>JALOLG010000127.1 GCA_025456105.1 Ilumatobacteraceae bacterium
GGTGCCGACCCGCCGCGCCGCGCCGACCTCCCTCCCGCCTGGCCCGGGTGACCTCGCCCCGTCAGTCGGCGATCGCGCCGTAGACGAGCGCCTTGAGCTGGCCCCTGAAGTTGAACGTGCCCGACGGCAGCAGCTGGGTCATGAACACGACGGCGAGCTCCTCCACCGGGTCGACCCAGAACAGCGTCGACGCGGCCCCGCCCCACATGAACTCGCCGGGCGAGCCCACGACGCCGGTGGCGGCCGCACCCCGGGAGACCGCCATCGTGAGGCCGAACCCCGCGCCCGAGAACCCGACCTCGCCGTAGCCCATCGGCAGCGCCATCTCGGCCATCTCGGCGTCGCCCGGCAGGTGGTTCGACGCCATGAGCTCGATCGTCTTGCGCGACAGGATCCGCACGCCGTCGAGCTCGCCTCCGTTCACCAGCATCCCGACGAAGCGGAGGTAGTCGGGCATCGTGCCGACGAGGCCGCCGCCGCCGTTCAGCAGCGTCGGCTGCCGGCGGTAGGCGCTGCGCTCGGGATCGTCGACGAGCACGAGCTCCTTGCGGGCGTTGCGCCCGTAGCAGGCGGCGAACCGATCGATCGAGGCGTCGGGCACGGCGAAGCCGGTGTCGGTCATGCCGAGCGGCTCGAAGATCTCGCGGCGGAGGTACTCGTCGTAGCGCATCCCCGACATCACCTCGACGAGCCGGGCGCACACGTCCATGCCGAACGAGTAGAGCCAGTGCGTGCCCGGCTGGAAGCGCAGCGGCCAGCCGGCGATCTGCTGGCACAGGGTCTCGAGGGTGTGCTCGGCCAGGAACCCGCGTGCGGTGAGGTCGAGGTCGCGGTTCTCGGGGCCGTAGCCGATGCCCGACGTGTGGGTCATCACGTCGCGCACGGTGACGTCGCGATGGGCGGGCACGATCCGTCGCCCCCGGTCGGGGTCGGGCTCGAGCACGTGCATCTCGCGCCACTCCGGGATCCAGCGGTGCACCGGGTCGTCGAGCTGGAAGTGCCCGCGCTCGTACAGCGTCATCAGTGCCACGCCGGTGATCGGCTTGGTCATCGAGTACCAGCGCCAGATGGTGTCCGGGGCGACGGGGCGGTCGCGCTCGCGGTCCGCGTGCCCCCACGACTCGAACCACCCGAGCGTGCCGTGGCGCAGGATCGCGACCTGTGCGCCGGCGATCTTGCCGGGCTCGAGGTAGCGGGACCGCAGGTGCTCGCCGATGCGGGTGAGCCGCTCGGCGTCGAGTCCGGCGGCGACGGGGTCGGGTGTCATCTGGTGGGCTCCCCTCGGTGGCGTGACGGCACGCGCCACCGTAGGCGGTGGCCCCTCGCCGTCAGGCGCCGACCGTCTCGGGCTGTGCCGAGGCGATGGCCGGCGCGGTCGCGTCGGCGGCCGCCGCCTCCTTGGCACGACGTGCTTCGGCGGCCTTGGAGCGGATCGCGCCCGCGATGCCCTCGGGGTTCTGGATCGCCGTGACGATCAGCAGCACGCCGCCGATGAGCGCGCTCCACGGCCCGAGCGATCCGATGATCTGGCTCATGCCGAAGAACGCGACACCTGCGGTGGCCACGATCCCCGCGGTGACCGCGCCGCTGACGCTGGTGATGCCACCGAGGTAGGCGACGGCCAGGGCCGTGAGCGAGGCGAACAGCCCGTACGACATGTCGCTGACCGAGCCGAACCGGTAGGCGATCAGGCAGCCGGCGCACCCGGCGATGAAGGCCGACAACCCGAATGCGAGCATCTTCACCCGCATCACGCTGATGCCCGCGGCGGCGGCGGCTCGCTCGTTGGAGCGGATGGCCAGCAGTCGTCGGCCGGTGGAGGAGCGGCGCACGTTCGCGACGGCCAGCGCCAGGAGGAGCGCGACGATCACCAGCGCGATGCCGAAGACCGGCCGAGACGACTTCGTGCCCAGGATGAGCCCGAAGTCCCAGCCGAACAGCGACGGGTTGGGCACCTTGGCCCCACCGGTCGACACGTCGCCGACGAACGACGGGTTCTTGAACACGAACTCGTTGACGGCGACGCCTGCCGCGAGCGTGACGATGGCGAGGTTGGTGCCGCGCAATCGGAGGGCAGGCAGCCCGATCAGCACACCGAACGCCGCCGCGGCGAGCGCAGCGAGCAGCGGAGCGATCGGGAACGGGATGTCGAAGCGGATCGCCAGCCGCGACAGCGTGAAGCCCGCGACACCCGCCACCGCCATCTGCGCCAGCGAGGTCTGGCCGGCGAATCCGGTGAGGATCACGAACGAGAGCGACATCACCACGGCGATCACCGTGGTCATGATGGCGGCGCGCCAGAGGGGCCCGAGCAGGACGAGGCCTGCGAGCGCACCGACCAGCGGGATCGCGACCGTGGCGACGGTGACGCGAGCCGCCGGCACGGAGGCGAGTCGCCAGATGTCGACGCTGCCGCGCTCGGGCAGGCGCTCGCCGAGCAGCATCATCGCCACGATGATGACGAGGAACGGCAGACCTTCGCGAGCGCCGTACTCGGGCCACCAGGAGATGTCGCCTTGGAGCTTGGTGAAGGTGCTCTGCACCATGCCGATCGCCAGACCGGCGGCGATCGTGGGGCCGAGGTTCCGGAAGGTGCCGATGAGCGCGGCGCCCAGTGCGGGGACGAGGTAGCCGAACGTGAAGATGTCGGCGCGGAGCTGGATCTGCGGCGCGGCGAGGATCGCCACGATCGAGGTCACGAGTGACGCCGTCACGAAGCTGAACCCGGCGAGGCGCTCGGGCGAGTAGCCGAGCAGGATCGCGCCCTTCTCGTTCGTGGCAGCAGCGCGCGTGGCGAGGCCGATCTTGGTGAACCGCGACCCGGCCCACAGCAGCACGCCGAGCCCGATCACGATCGCGGCGAGCCACAGGCCGTCGCGCGGCACCGTGAGGTCGCCCGCGATCGTCACCGGCTCGCGGGGCAGGATCGGGTCGACGCGGATCGAGGTGTCGGGGAAGCGGCGGTCGACGAGCGACAGGAACACGATCGTGAGGCCGACGCTCGCCACCACCTTCGCGAGCGCCGGCGCGGATCGGAGCGGTCGGAAGACGAGCAGGTACACGAGTCCGCCCATCGCCGCAGCGGTGGCCAGCGCCAGGGCGATCGCGAGCCGGAAGCCGACGTCGCCCTCGAGCGACCCGCCGAAGTGGTAGCGGTCGGGGAGCCCGGGGATCGGGAACGGGTACGAGCCCGTGCGGAGGTCGGCGTACACGTAGGCCGACCACGTGGCCATGGCACCGAGGGCGAAGTTGACGACACCCGAGCCCTGGTAGGTGATGACCAGGCCCATGCCGAGCGCCGCGATGATCGCTCCTGCTCCGCTGCCGAGCAGCAGGTAGAAGAGGTAGTCGGTCATCGCGGCACTCGGTGGGTCATGGTCGGGGTGCTGGTGCCGTCAGGGCAGGTACGGGAGGGCCGACACGGCCTCGAGGCCGGGGATCGTGGTGACCTCGCCACCTTCGACGTACTCGGCGACCGGGAAGATGAAGGCGCACACCGAGGGGTAGGCGGTGGCGGCACCGCACTCGATCGGCGTGGTGCCCGGCCAGGTGTACAGACCGGTCGACGTCGCGAGGAAGTCGTAGACCCCGGCTCCGGTGACCTCACCGCCGCTCTCGGCGAGGAGGTTGCCGTAGACCGCGATCGACAGCGCCATCGTGAGCCCGAGTCCGCCGAGGCCGAGGGCGGTCGAGTCGACCTCCTCCGGTGCCACGTCGAGCACCGGCGCCATGATCGTCTGCAGGATCTCGAGCGGGGCGCCCTCCTCCTGCGTGGCGACCCCGACGAAGTTCCAGCCGACGGCGTCGTCGCCCACCTGCTCGATCACCTCGGCGCCGCTGCAGATGCCGGTGGTGAGCACCGGGATCTCGATACCGAGCGACGCACGGCCGCGCATCGTGCCGATGCAGCCGGCGTCGGCGTAGAGCGAGACGAGCACGTCGGGGTTGCCCGCAGCGGCTTCGCGCATGAGGCCCTGGTACCCGGCGTCGGTCTCGTTGTCGCCGCCCTTGACTGCGGTCCAGGTGATGCCGGCCTTGTCGAGCGCCGCGGTGAGCGAGGCGAGCGTTCCGTTCGCGCCGGGGTTGTCGGCGCTGACGATGCCCACCGAGGCGGCGCCGAAGTGATCCTTCGCCACGGCGGCGGTGGCGGCCATCGAGGTGGCGTTGCCGCCGGTGAGGAACAGCGCGTCGGCGGTGTAGTCACCCGGCAGGATCGGCAGCATGCCGATCACCGGGGTGCCGGCGGCGCCGTAGGTGGCGTAGTCGGGGAACAGGTCGAGACCGATCATCACGAGCTCGACGTCCTTGCCGACGAGCTCTTGCGCGCAGGCCTGCGAGGTCTCCGGCGATCCGGCTGCGACGCACGTCTCGAGGGTGATCGGTCGTCCGCCGATCCCGCCGTGCTCGTTGAGGTAGTCGACCGAGCCCTCGATCGCCAGGCGGATGTCGGGGAAGTCGAGCCCCGGCGCACCCTCGGTGTTCACGAGCCCGACGACGATCGGCTCCCCGGTGGGCGGGCCGAGGTCAGGGAACGCGACGTACGGGTCGGCCTCGCCGTCGGTGGGTGGCTCGGTGGACGCGGGCTCGGTGGTGGCCGGCTCGGTCGTCACGGTCGCCGTGTCGGCCGGTGGCTCGGTGGCGTCGGTCGGTGCCTCGGTGGCCGGTGCCGCCGTCGCCTCGGTCGGCGCGTCGGTCGTGTCCGCCCCGTCGTCGTCATCGTCGCCGCCGCACGCGCCGGCGACCAGTGCCAGCACCACCACGGTGCCGCACGCTCGGACGAGTCGGCGACCTCCGGTCGCGCGAGTCCTCGATGCCCCCATCAGGATCCCCCTTCTCGGTTGTCCGGCTGCACGGGATGCCCGACAGCCGCGCGGCCGTCCCCAACGGCCGTGACCGCACCGTAGCAAGTCCGCGAGCCCTGTCGTTACCGCGGGTAATTTCCGCCGGCTCGGCGGCGGCCGGTGTGCGAGCTCGCCGTGGCCGCGGTCGCCCTAGGGTGCCCCCGATGGATGCGGGGGCGGTGCTCGAGTGGCTCGACCACCAGGCGGCCGCGACTGCGTTCAGCGGCGTCGTGCTCGTCACCCGCGACGGTCTGCCGGTGCTCTCGCACGCCGCAGGGGTCGCCCATCGCGGACACGGCGTGCCGGTCACCACGACGACGCGGTTCCGGGTGGCGTCGATCGCGAAGATGCCCGTCGCGGTGGCAGCGCTGCGGCTGGTCGAACGTGGGCTCCTCGCGCTCGACCAGTCCCTGATCGAGGTCCTCCCTCCCGAGTGGGTGCCCGCCTCGATGACACCTCGGCACACGCTGCACCACCTGCTGTCGCACACCTCGGGGATCCCCAACTACCACGACGTCGACGACCCCGGGTTCGACTCGTTCGAGGCGTGCTGGGCGCGACTCCCGCCCCAGACAGTCCGTCGGCCGGCCGACCTGCTCCCGCTCGTCGCCGACCAGCCGCTGCGGTTCCCTGCCGGCGAGCGCTTCGAGTACGCCGACGTCAACTACGTGCTCGTCGGCATGGTCGTGGAGTCCGTCACGGGCGAGCCGTTCGCCGATGTCGTGCGTCGGGAGGTGCTCGAACCCGCGGGGATGCTCGACGCCGGG
>JALOLG010000128.1 GCA_025456105.1 Ilumatobacteraceae bacterium
GTCCTGCGGGCGGTCCGGATGAGTCATCGGGCGTCGTCGCCTCCAGGCACTCGTGTGAACCGGGTCACGACCTCCACGTGGTGCGTGCCGGGGAACAGGTCGAGCACCTCCATGCGGTCGGCCCGATACCCCTCGGCCGCGAGCAGGCCGAGGTCACGGGCAGCCGAGGCCGGGTCGCAGCTCACGAGGACGACGGTAGCGGCTCGGCTCCGCGCCACGGCAGCGACGCCGGGAGCCCCGAGGCCCGGCCTCGCCGGGTCGGCGACCACCACGTCGACCCGCTCGCCGGCGGCCGGGCGCCACCGACCGACCTCGGCACGCACCACTCGGGCTCGACGACCGGCCAGGTTCACCTCCGCGTCGGCCGCCGCCGACCGGGACGACTCCACGAGCGTGATCGTGGCGGCCGGCGCGGCGGCCACGGCGAACAGGCCGACCCCGCCGTAGGCGTCGACGACGTGTCCCGCGCGGTCCAGCTCGGGCGCGGCACGCCGGACCGCAGCCACCAGCAGCTCGGCGGCTGCCGGGCCGCTCTGGAAGAACGAGCGCGCCGACACCCGCAGCGGGCGCCCGGCGACGTGCTCGACGAGCGCGGCCGACGGACCCGTCGACGTCCCGGGCGGCAGCCCGACGACGGCGTCGTCGGGCCCGTCCCACCACGCCGTGATCGCACCGGTCGCCGCGGACACCCGCAGCGTGACCTCGAGGTCGGGCGCCAGGCGCAGCCCAGGGAGCACCTCGCGCAGGCGGGGGTGGGCGACGAGGCACGGGTCGGCGGCGACCGTCGCGCTGCTCGCGCCGCGACGGTACGACGCTCGGCCGTCGACGTCGCCCACCACGCGGACGGTGGTGCGATACCCCGTGGGCGGCACGCTCCCGCCGGCCGTCGTCGGCGGTGGCTCCCGCCGGGCCACTCGCCGGACCGCGTCGCTCACCACCGCCACCTTCGCGTCGAGCTGCCGGCCGGGATCGAGGTGCATCCAGTCGCAGCCACCACACCCCGCTCGTCGGGCGGTGCAGGGTGGCACCACGCGGTCGGGGGACGGGGCGACCACCTGCAGCACGCTCGCGCGAGCGAAGTCCCGCCGAGACTCCACCACCTCCACGTCGACCGTCTCACCGGGGATCGCCCCGTCGACGAACACCACGCGCCCCGCCCCGTCGCGACCGAGCGCGGCACCACCCGCGACGAACCGATCGACCGTGAGCCGGAGCGGAGCAGGTTCGACCACGACGATCGACGATACGGCGCGTCCGACCGCCTCCCCGGAGCGCGAGGCTGTCGACCATGTCGGACGACGGATGGTGGTACTGGGACCTCCGGCGCAAGTGCGCGGTGCCGGCGGCCGAGCGCGGGCCGGCCTCGGACCTGCTCGGGCCCTACCGCTCGCGGGAGGAGGCCGAGCACTGGCGCGACACCGTCGAGCGCCGCAACGAGCGGTGGGAGGACGACGACGAGGCGTGGCGCGGCGAGCCGTCGCACGATGACCCGTCCGACCGGCACGACTAGGTTGCCGCCCCGATGCGCCGCCCCGTCCAGATCGCCCCCAGCGTCCTCCCGGTCGACTTCTCGCGCCTCGGTGACGAGATCGCCGCCCTCGACGCCGCCGGGGTCGACCTCGTCCAGTGGGACGTGATGGACGGGCAGTTCGTGCCCAACCTCACGTTCGGACCCGATGTCATCGCCTCGGCCCGCCGCCACACCGACCTGCCGTTCGAGGCGCACCTGATGGTGCTCACGCCCGACGTGATGGCGGCTCGCTACGTCGAAGCGGGCTGCAGCCGCCTGATCGTCCACGTCGAGGCGTGCACCCACCTGCACCGCACGCTCGAGCACATCCGCACGCTCGGCGCGACTGCCGCCGTGGCGCTCAACCCGGCCACACCGGCGTCCGCCGTCGCGCACGTGCTCGATCTCGTCGACCTCGTGCTCGTGATGACGGTCAACCCGGGGTTCGGCGGCCAGCGCTACCTGCGCACGATGGAGCCCAAGATCGCCGAGGTGCGGGCGATGATCGACGCCGCCGGGCTGAGCGGCACCGTCGATCTGGAGGTCGACGGCGGCATCGGGCCGGACACGATCGCGTCCGCGGCACGCGCCGGCGCCAACGTGCTGGTCGCGGGCAGCGCGCTGTTCCGCGACCCGGAGGGCCTCGAGCACGCGGTCACCGAGCTGCGCGCCATCGCCACCGATGCGGTCGCCCACGGGTCGCCCGGGTGAACCACGTGCTCCGCTGGCTGCCCCGGGCCGTGATGGCAGCGGCGGCGCTCGCCACCATCGTCGGGCTCGTCCTGGTGCAGCGGATCGGCGACAGCTACCGCGCGTCGGTCGACATCGCCGTCGACGCGGCGGCGATCGCCGCTGCCGTCGCGGAACCGGTGGCCGAGCTGCCCGACGCCCTGCTCGCGGTGAGCGAGGCCGTCGACGACACCTTGGCCCAGGTGATCACGTCGATCGAGTCGGGCACCGTCGCCGCCGACGGGCTGGCGACGGCTCTGCAGACGAACGTCGCCCTGGCCGTCGAGGGCGTCGCCACCATCGCCGACCGCGTGGCGGGCCTGATCGAGGCGATCGAGCGGTTCATCCCGGGCGACACCGAGTCGCTCGCCGAGGACCTCCGGCGAGTGGCCGACGGGCTCGAACCCGCACCCGAGCAGCTCCGCACGCTCGGCGATCAGCTCCAGACCGCAGCGGGTGACATCGAGGCCACCGGCGACGCCCTCGTCGACATCCGAGCGGGGCTCGACGACATCGACGCCCAGCTCACCGCGGCCGGCGACGCGCTCGCCGACCTGCCCGCCCTGGTCGCAGCGATCGACGCCGAGGCGGCTCGCACTCGTGACCGGGTCGCGAGCGACGTCTGGCTGCTGCGGCTGCTGGTGCTGCTCGCCGGCGCGTCGGTCGTCGGGCTCGCGGCGGCGGTCGACGCGATCAGCGCCGACGCCCGCCGGTCAGCACGCTCCGCGTGACACCGCGGAACGAGCCGACCACCAGCGCCAGCACGAAGATCACCGCCATGGCGACACCGAGCGGCACGACCACGGCCCCGAGCAGACGACCGCGCTCGTCGAGCATCGGCGCGAACACGCCCGATTCGATCGCCGAGCCGTCGGGCCACAGGGTGCGCACCGGATCCTCGAACAGCGGGCAGTCGACGTCGGCCTCGGCCACCCCCACGACGTCGTCGCCACCGAAGGCGGGCGTCGGCTCGCGGATCTGCGACGCCAGCACACCGAGGTCGGGATCGCGTCGGGCCGAGACGAGGTACTGCTCCCCCACCTCGAGGTACTCGACGTCACTGCCGTAGCGGATGTCGATGCGGCCCCCACCGACGGTGTCGGCCTCACCGGCGCGCACCGACTCGATCGCGAACCGGGCGTCGCGGAAGTCGCGATCGACCACCGTGCCCACGAACACGATGTCGGGCAGCGGCGGCGCGTCGCAGCCGCGCGGGATCGGCACCAGGCGCGCCTCCTCCGATGCCACCGTGGTGGTGGGGGCGGGGGCACCCGGGCCGTCGGTGGTGTCGTCGGTCGGCTCGGCCTGCGCCTGCACGGCACCCGCCGGCACTGCAGCCACGAGCGCGGCGACGAGGACGACGGACCACCGGGGCACCGCCGCGAGCGTAGTGAGGGTCAGCGGCCGTGGAAGGTCGGCTGGCGCTTCTCCATGAACGCGGCGACGGCCTCGCGGGTGTCGCTCGTGGAGAAGTTCACGGTCTGCGACAGGCCCTCGTCGTCGAGCGCCTCCTCGAGCGTGACGTTGAGGGCGTTGTTGAGCAGGCGCTTGGTCATCGCGAGCGCGATCGGCGGCCCGGCGGCGAGCCTCGCTGCCCAGTCGTCGACGAACGCGTCGAGCTGCGCGTCGGGCACCACCCGGTTGACGAGGCCCATGGCCTCGGCCTCCTTGGCGTCGATGATGTCGGCGAGCAGCGCGAGCTCCTTGGCCCGGTGCAGGCCCACACGGCGCGGCAGGATCCACGACCCGCCGAAGTCGATGCTCAGGCCACGGCGGGCGAAGATCTCGGAGAACCGGGCCGTGTCGCCCGCGACCACGAGGTCGTTCACCAGGGCGAGGTTCATGCCGGCACCGACGGCGACGCCACGCACCTTGGCGATGGTGGGCTGGGGCAGGCGGTACCACGCCAGGCACACGTCGCCGACGTGGCGCATCGCGGTGAGCTGGTGCACCTCGCGGGTCCCCCCCGCCCACAGGTCGGCACCCGAGCAGAAGTCGCCGCCGGCCCCGGTGATCACCACCGCCCGGTCGGTGGCGCTCGCCGCCACCTCGCGGGCCACGGCGAGCAGGTCGTCCCACATCTGGCCGTTGGCGGCGTTCTTCTTCTCGGGGCGGTTCAAGGTGACGGTGACGACGCCGGCGGAGCGACCGACGGTGAGCGTCTCGTACTCGGTGAGGGTCGCGGCGGCCTCGTTCGACATGCGGCGGACGATACTGAGGGCCGTGGGCTACAACCCGTACCGGAAGTTCAAGGCCCGCCCGGGCGACTACGCGATGGTGATCACGGCCGTGGCGGCGGCACTCGCGCTCGTGGCGTGGGCCGTGCTGGGCTGAGCCGAGCGCGTCAGAACGCCCCCTCGAGGGTCTCCACGTGCGTGCCCGTGACGGCGACCACGTCGAAGCGGATGTCGACGCGGCCGACCTCGTGGGCGGCCAGCCAGGCCGCGGCGAGTCGACGCACTCGCTGCTGCTTGCGCCGGTCGACGGCTTCGGCCGGCGCGCCGAAGGCGTCGGTGCGGCGGGTCTTCACCTCGCAGAACACGACGGTGCACCCGCGGCGCACGACGAGGTCGAGCTCACCGGTGCTGCAGCGCCAGTTGCGGTCGAGCACCTCGTAGCCCTGCCGACGGTAGGTGGCCGCGGCGAGGTCCTCACCCCACCGGCCGCGGGCGAGATGGGCATGGGTCATGGGCGCGCCTCTCGATCGTGACGTGATCGGGGCGACGGGCCCGAGCGGGGCCCCGGTGGGGAGCCCGATGATCCGGAGCGGATCGGTGCGCGGTCAGAACTCGCGCTTCTCGCGCACCTTGGCGGCCTTGCCGACCCGGTCGCGCAGGTAGTACAGCTTCGCCCGGCGCACGTCGCCGCGCTTGACCACCTCGACCTTGGCGACGGTGGGCGTGTGCTTGGGGAACGTGCGCTCGACGCCCACGCCGTAGCTGAGCTTGCGCACGGTGTAGGTCTCCTGCAGCCCACCGCCCTGGATGGCGATGACGTTGCCCTGGAAGACCTGGACGCGCTCCTTGCCGCCCTCGACCACGCGGACGTGGACCTTCACCTCGTCGCCGGGCCCGAAGTCGGGGATGTCGGTGCGCAGTGAGTCGTTGTCGATGATGTCGGTGGTCTTCATCGCCGTTCCTGTCGGTCGCGGATGGGCCGGTCAAGGATATGGGAGCGGGGGGAACTCTTCCAACAGCCGTCGCTCGTTCTCGTCGAGCCCGCCGCGACGCTCGACGAGGTCGGGACGGTCGCGCAGCGTGCGATGCAGCGCCTGTGCCCGCCGCCACCGGGCGATGCGGGCGTGGTCGCCCGAGCGCAGCACCTCGGGGACCACCCAGCCG
>JALOLG010000129.1 GCA_025456105.1 Ilumatobacteraceae bacterium
AGCGCGCTCAGGCCCCCGTCATCGATGAGCCGCCGGGCGGTGTCGACGATGACGTCGACGGTGAGCGGGTGGGGGCGGCGGTCGGTTGCGGGCGGCATCTCTACAACGTAGAGTACTGGTTCTACGACGTAGAGCCACGGAGGCACCATGCACGAACGACCTGAGGATCTCGCCGCCCTCCGAGCGGTGATCGACGCCAGCTACGAGCACGCCGGCGCGCACCTGCAAGCGATCCACGCACCGGAGCGCCGGCTCGACGCCGAGGCGCTCGCCGAGCAGCTGACCGGCATGTGCCTCCTGGTGCTGGCGACCACGACGCGCGACGGGCACCCGATCACGGGTCCGGTCGACGGCATCTTCTACCGGGGCCGCTTCCACTTCGGGTCGTCACCCGACTCCGTGCGCTTCCGTCACATCCGGAGTCGCCCGGAGGTCAGCGCGACCCACCTCCCGGGCGAGCACCTCGCCGTCACCGTCCACGGGACCGCCGAGGTCGTCGACGTGGGTGCTCCCGAGCACGCCGAGCTCCGTCAGACGCTGCTCGACATCTACCTGCCCCGCTACGGCGACGACTGGCTCCAGGTGCTGAACGGCGCCACCTACGCCCGGATCCACCCCCGTCGGATGTTCACCTTCTCGATGCCAGAGCTGGATGCGGGAGCACCCCCGGCCGCTCCCCCGACAGACCGCCGATCGAGCGCCTGACCCCTGGACGAGCTCCGGACCACCCTCGTGGGCCGAACCGTCTCCGGGGATCGGCGCTCAAGCCGGCGGCAGCAGGATGTCGATCCCGTGCGCGGCGGCGATCGAGATCACGCGCGGCACGTCGGGCTCCTGAGCGACCGGCAGGGTGGGCGCGGCAGCAGGCTCGCCCATCGCCCGGAAGAACACCTCGCCGCCACCCGGCGTGCCGAGCACCAGCATGCGCGCCTGCGGGCTGCGGACCTCGAAGCGGTGCGGCACACCACGCGGCCCGAACACGAAGTCGCCGGGCCCGGCGACCCGCGACGTGCCTCCCAGGAAGAACTCGATCTCACCGTCGAGCAGGAAGAACGCCTCGTCCTCGTCGTGGTGCACGTGCATCGGGGGGTTGGCGGCCGGGGTCAGCCAGGTGTCGATGACCGTGAGCGCGCCACCGGTCTCCTCGGCGGTGGCCTTCACGTCCATCAGCATGTTGAAGCTCCAGATCATGCGATCGGTGTCCGGCGTCGTGGTGACGGTCATGGCGGGTGTCCCTCCTGTGGGCGGATGCTGCACTCTGCAGTATCTACCCATACTGCACTCTGCAGTACGATCTGTCAAGACCCGATCGAGGAGATCACGTGCAGCTCTCACCCACCTCCTACGCCCTGCTCGGACTGCTGTCGCTGCGGTCGTGGACCACCTACGAGCTGGCCCAGCAGGCCGAGCGCAGCCTCCGCTACCTGTACCCGCGCGCCGAGCGGCACCTGTACGCCGAGGCCAAGCGCCTCGCCGCCGCCGGGCTGGCCGATTCCGAGGTGCAGTACACCGGCAAGCGCCGCAGCACCACCTACACCATCACCTCGGAGGGTCGCGAGGCCGTGCGCGAGTGGCTCGCCAGCCCCACCGCGCCGCCGGTGCTGGAAGCCGAGGTGCTGCTCCGCTCGTTCTTCGCCGAGCAGGGCTCCACCGCCGACCTGATCGCCGCACTCGAGGCGACGGCCGAGCACGCCCGTGCAGCCCGTCGCGACCTCGCAGCGTTCGCGCGAGCCCGGCTCGAGGCCGACGCGCCGTTCCTCGAGCGGACGTCGGTGGTGGTGCTCACCATGCGCTTCGTCGTCGACTTCCATCGGCAGATCGAGGACTGGGCGACGTGGGCGGCCGCCGAGGTTGCGACGTGGGAGCACGCCGACGGTCGCGACTGGACCGCCCAGCGGGACGTCATCGAGAGCATCATCGCGAGCGACCCCGACCGCTGACCCGGGTCAGCCGCTCACGGCAGTCGGGGCACCGCCCGTCAGTCGAGGCAGTCGTGATCGGCGTCCTCGACGAGGACCTCGCCGGCGAGCGTCACCCGGAACACCGAGTCGCAGGTGGCCTCGTCCGGGTCGACGGTGCCCTCGACGGTGGAGACGACCGCATCGCCGTTCTCGTCGGTGCCCTCGCACGAGGCGGTGACCACGTTGTCGTCGTCGATGTCAGCCTTGCAGTCCAGGTCGCCGTCGAGGTTCACGTTCTCGACGTCGAGCACGCTCATGGTGTCGTCGGCCAGCGCGACCCGGACGCCGACACCCTCGACGTCGCGCTTCTGCTCGTCCGAGCACGCGACGCCGACCATGGCGGCAGCGACGATCGAGACGACGACGGCAGCGCGAGGGACGGCGGGACGCATGCCAGTCATCTTGTCACGCCATCGAGCGGATCAGCAGCATCCCAAGATTCTCAGGACTGCGATGCATCTGCGCCGCTCGACCGGCGTGCCGACGCGAACGAGCCGGTGCACTGGGCACCGGCTCGGATCATCGGGTGGAGGTGAGGGGAATCGAACCCCTGGCCTCAACAGTGCGATTGTTGCGCTCTACCAACTGAGCTACACCCCCGATGGGCGCACGAATCATATCGGCGCACCCGGGAACGGGCACTCACCGGTGGCTCACCAGCGGCGCGGTGGATCCTGGCGCTGCTGGGCGAGCAGGTACACGTAGCCGCACAGCGCGAGGAACGACAGCGCGAACACGTACAGCACCACGGTGTCCTTGGTGGTGGCCGCCAGGAACAGCGTGCTCACCGACGTGATCACCAGCACGAACAGCACGTTGGCCCGGCGACGGCGCATCGCCTCGGCCGGGTGCACGGCGTGGCGCGACACGTGCGCCTGGCGGTGGGCCGGGTGCGAGGGCCGGGCAGCGGCACGGGCGGAGTGCGGCGGCACGTGGTGGCGCAGGCTGGCCTGGTGGTGGGTGGCCGTGCGACGGGCCGGCTGGCCGGGGCGACCGGGAGCGGCGGGGCGCTGCAGCGGCGACGGAGCGAGCGGCCGGCCGGCGGTGCGCATCGAGGCCGACGCGCGGGACGGGACGGTGCTCTGGAGCCGATTGAGCTGGCGGCGGAAGTCGGTGACCGAGGAGTTGGGGCGGTTCTCGACCCGGCTGCGGAGCAGCGGCGGGACCAGGACGGCGGCCCAGGCGGCGGCGACGACGAGGAGGACGAGTTGACCCATGGGTATCGGTTCAGCGGGGAGAAGATCCGAGGCTGTTCACCTCGGGTTCACCGGAGCGCTGTCAGATTACGATTCTACGACATTCGTGACGGACCCGGCAATCATCGGCGTGTCCTCCGTCACGTCGGCTCGCCGGTAGGTGCCGGATCGCCCGCCGGTCTTCTCCCACAGGGTGAGCTCGCCGATCACCATCCCGCGGTCGGCCGACTTGCACATGTCGTAGATCGTGAGCGCAGCGACGGCGCAGGCGTGGAGCGCCTCCATCTCGACGCCGGTGCGGTCGACCGTGTCGACCTGGGCCTCCACCGCCACGTGGTCGTCGCCGATGTCGAAGTTCACCGACACGCTGCCCACCAGCAGCGGGTGGCACAGCGGGATCATGTCGGAGGTGCGCTTGGCGGCCTGGATGCCGGCCACCCGGGCCACCGACAGCACGTCGCCCTTCTTCACCTCGCGGTTGGCGATGGCGACGGTGGTCTCGGGCCGCATGAAGACCTTGCACCGGGCGACGGCCCGGCGATGCGTGGGTTCCTTCGGCGTGACGTCGACCATGCGCGCCCGTCCGAGCGGATCGAGGTGGGAGAACGACAGGTCGCTCATGCCGGCCGAGCGTACCGACGCGTCAGCCGCCGATCTGGCTCATCGATCGCTTGGGGCGGACGAACGTGACCTGGTTGATGTTGTGCCCGGCCCACTTGGTGCCCACCGCCCGCTCGATGCGCTCGGCGAGCTGGTCGTCGGACTCCCCCGACCGCATCGCCCGGAGCAGGTCGAACTCGTCGGTGGCGAACAGGCACGTGCGGAGCTGGCCCTCGGCCGTGAGGCGCACCCGATCGCAGTCGCCGCAGAACGGCTTGGTGACCGTGGGGATGACGCCGACCGTGCCACGTCCGTCGAGGTAGCGCCACCGGTCGGCCGGGGCCGCTCCTCGGACGGGCAGGAGTTCGATCGGGAACACCTCGTGGATCGCCGCCACGATCTCGTCCTGGCTGACCACGGCGTCGCTCATCCAGTGGCCGGTGGCGTCGAGCGGCATGAACTCGATGAACCGCACCTCGACGCCTCGATCACGGCCGAATCGGGCGAGGTCGACGATCTCGTCGTCGTTGACGCCACGCTCGACGACGGCGTTGATCTTCACCGGATCGAAGCCGGCCTCGATCGCGGCGTCGATGCCGTCGAGCACCCGCACCAGCTCGTCGCGACGGGTCATCCGCTCGAACTTCTCACGATCGAGCGTGTCGAGGCTGATGTTCACCCGCCGCAGACCGGCCTCGCGGAGCTCGTGGGCCAGCAGCCGGAACGTGGCGCCGTTGGTGGTGAGCGCGAGATCGACGCCCAGCCGGGCGAGCTTGGCCACCAGCACCGAGAGGTGCGCTCGGACCGTGGGCTCGCCACCCGTGAGGCGGATCCCCTCGACGCCGTAGCGCTCGACGAACAGCCGCGCCAGCCGCTCGATCTCCTCGAACGTCATCACCTCGCTGCGCGGGAGCCACTGCATCCCCTCGGCGGGCATGCAGTAGGTGCAGCGGAAGTTGCAGCGGTCGGTGACCGAGACGCGCAGGTCCTTGATGACGCGCCCGAACGGGTCGACCAGGTCGCTCGCCACCGCGTCAGCCTACGAGGAGCAGCACCTCGACGTCGCCCCCGATGGGCACGCCGTCGCCGTCGGGCACGACCGCGAGGCCGTCGGCGAGCGCCGTCGCAGCCAGCTGGTGACTGCCCTGGGCGGCCACGGGCCGCACGTGCACCCGGCCGTCGTCGCCGAACGAGGTGACCACCCGCTGGTAGTGCACCTTGCCGTCGGGTCGACGTGCGAGGGCCACGTCGGCCACGGCGCGCATGGCCGGCCGACCGGGGTGCGGATGGCCGAGCATCCGCCGCAGCGCCGGGCGCGCGAGCAGCTCGAAGCTCACCATCGAGCTCACGGGGTTGCCGGGGAGGCCGAACACGGGCACGCCATCGAGGCGCCCGAACGCGAACGGCTTGGCCGGCTTGATCGCGAGCTGCCACCAGGTCATGTCGGCGATGCGGCCGAGCACGGCCTTCACGACGTCGTAGTCGCCCATGCTGACGCCACCGCTGGTGACGATCGCGTCGCACTCGCGTGCCGCGGCGCGGAGCACCGACTCGAGCGCCGCCTCGTCGTCGCGGACGATCCCGAGGTCGACCACCTGGCAGCCGGACTGGGCGACCAGACCGACGAGCATCGTGCGGTTGCTCTCGCGGATCTGGCCCGGCTGGAGCGGCGAGCCGTCGTCGACCAGCTCGTCGCCCGTCGACAGCACCGCCACGCGTGGCCGACGGTGGACGAGCACCTCGCGGGCGTTGACGCTGGCCAGCACGCCGGCCACGGCGGGGGTGACCACGGTGCCGGGCTCGAACAGGCGGTCGCCCT